>DAOVGE010000038.1 GCA_030672605.1 Methanosarcinales archaeon | reverse complement strand
ACTGCCGATTATTTGTGCATGTTCGAGTAACTTGTGGTAGGAACCACGAGATTACACAAGATTAACACAGAAATCTTGTGGAAATCTGTGTAATCTCGTGGTTTTATACGCGGATATCCACACAATATTGAGCGTGGTGCTGCCAATCGCCCTCAATTCAACTGCACGCCTGTGACGCTCGATATGTCGTTTTCCTGCATCGCAACACCGATGGTGTGGGATGCTGCCTGAATCATCGGTTTTCGCAGCGAAACAACGATAAACTGCGCGCTTTCTGCAGATTTCTTGATTCTCGATGCGATCCGCTCTACATTTGCGCCGTCGAGGAACATGTCGATCTCATCGAACGCGTAGAACGGTGCAGGACGGTGCTGCTGGATCGCAAAGATGAATGCCAGCGCAGTCAAACTCTTCTCCCCGCCAGACATCGCCTCGAGCCGCTGCAGCGTCTTGTCGGCTGGCTGCGCCCTGATCGTCATGCCACCTGCGAACGGATCCTCGGGATTTTCAAGGATCAGTTCACCATGTCCCTCTGATAATTCTGCAAAGATTGATTTGAAGTATCCGTTGATCACATCAAACGAATCAAAGAATGTCTGTTTCTTCAGGAACTCATACTTTTCGATCCTGCCGATGATCCCCTCTCGCTCATCAGAAAGAGTGTCTTTTCTTGTTTTGAGTGTGGACATCCGCAATTCCACAGTCTCGTACTCCTCAATTGCGCGCATGTTGATCGGTTCGAGTCTCTCCATCGCAGAATCGATGGATTGGATGCGAGTTCGCACCTCTTCTTCGGTCGGGACGTCCTGGGATTCGTCGATTCCCGATTCAACGATCTCGGAGCGGAGCGTAGTTATCTGATCTTTGAGTGCGTCCTGTGTTGCAATCAGCGCCTGTGAGTCCCATCGCGCCTGATCGAGACGCTTCTGCAGACTATTGAGCGATCCTGCCATCGTGTCGAGACGTTTTTGCACAGTTGCGCGCTCATCCTGCAGGGCAGAGAGTTCGCAATCAAGCTCCTTTTCTCGGTCCGACTTCTCTTTGAGTTTCCCCTCACAATCAAGAATATCGTCCCGCAACTCCGCAATTTTTGATTGATGTTCAGTTTTTCGATTTTCGAGTTCTTTTATCCGATTCTTATCAGTTTCAAGTTTCGTTTTTGTGTTGTCCTTCTCAAGGATCATTGATTTTATATCTGTTTCGATATCTCGCACTCTGTCTCTTAATCTATTTATCTCCGAGGTTATTCTATCAGACTGGGAATTCAAAACCGGTATTTCTGAATCTCCGAGTTCGCTCTCGAGTTTCGAGACGCTCTCCATGAGCTCGCGTATCTGCTCGGTCTCGGATGCAATCTTCGACTCGATCTCCCCCATCTGAGTCCGCATCGTCCCCCGTTCCGCCTTGATATCCTTGAGCGTCTCCTGTTTTTTCTGAATGCTGACAGTGAGCCTGTCGCTTCTTCCGGAAACTTCCTCGGTCTGGAGTTGTTTCTTTGCGATCTTCTTTTCGAGTTCGTTTATCTCGCTGTTTATGGACGAAATGTGTCCCTCAACTGAGTCAATCCTATCAGCAAGATTCTTTTTCCGTGAATCGTATTCTGCAATCTGTTCTGCCAGTTTTACCAGTTTTTCCTGCTCCATAGCAGCGAAATGCGACCCGCGATTGGACGTTGATCCACCAGTCATAGCACCAGCCTTTGTGACCAGTTCGCCGGAGGAGGTGACCATGTTGTAGTCGCCGATCAGTTTTCTTGCAGTGCCCAATGTATCGACCACCACCATGTCACGGAACACGTATCTGAATGCTTTCTCAAACTTTGAATCAAAATCGATCAGGTTTATAGCATAATCAATTACTCCGTCCATTTCAGGAAGGCTTTTGTACGAGAAATCGCTTCTGAGTTTGTTGATCGGTAGAAACGTTGCTCTCCCGGCAGATTTTCGCTTCAGCAGGTTGATTGCATGCGAAGCGGTATCATCGCTCTCCACAACGATGTTCTGCATGCGGGCACCGGCAGCAACCTCCAGCGGGACAGCATGCTCCTGCTCGACCCTGCCAAGGGATGCGACCGTACCATAGACTCCGGGAAGTTCTTTTGCATTCTTTGCATCTAAAATCGTTTTTACAGCATGTGGGTACCGCAGATCCTCTGCCGCCTTGACACGTGCCTCTGTTTTGACATATTTCTGATATATATCGTTGAGATGCTTCTCGATTCCGTCAAGATCGGGTCTCAGTTCCGATCTGCTACTTTCGAGGTCGTTTCGATCGGTAATCAGGGTTTCTATCCCCTTCGTGCAACAATCAATCTCGCTCTGTAACGACTTCAGGTCATCGTCAACCGATGCGATGCTCTTCTCCTCATCCTCGATATCGGCATGTAGCTCCTGCTCTTCTGTACTCTTGCGACGAATCGCATCCAGAAGCCGATCCTGCTCCCGCATGTCTTCGTTTCTGGCGGATTTTGCGATCTCGACGTTCTTCTTCTCCACATCCAGCCGATCCCGCGTCTCTGCGTATTTCGCATCCACCTCATCGATTCTGCTACGAATCAGCATCAGTTCGGATTCATTCGCCTCAATTTCAGCCAAGACGCTCTCTTTCCGTAAGCGTTCGTCATTGATCTTCTCTTCGCATTCAGAGAGCAGATTACCGGACGAATCGACCTCCATGAATAACCGCTCCCGCTCTTTTCTGACATCCTTAATCTCGTGCTCGAGCAGTTCGATCGAATTCATCAATCTGGAAATCTCACCTCGAATCTGTTCAATCTCCTTCTTTATCTCGATCTGCTCATGCTCCCCTTTACGCATGATCTTCTCATTCAAATCTCTCAAAACAGATTCTATCCCGGAGAGTTCTTCCTCCTTTTTGTTCAAATCCGATTGTAGCCCGATCTCATTCTCCTGTTTGGAAGCAATCTCCTTTGATATCGACTGCTCTTCTTTCAACGCATTCTTAAGTTTCGCAAGGATCGTAAACGCCTCATAGCGCTCTCTTTCGTCTTTGAGGGACTGGTACTTCATCGCCTGATCGCGTTCTCTCTTCAGCTTTCTGCGCTGCTGCGTAACCTCCGATAGGATGATCTCGATCCGTTCAATCTTTTCACGCACAGTATCCAGTTCGTTGTGTGCCCTTTCCTTCTTTTCATCGAATTCTGCGACTCCTGCGATCTCATCGATGAGTTTTCTCCGCTCAAATGGAGTCATTTCTGTGATTCTGGTCACATCGCCCTGCATGACCACATTACACCCCTCTGGTCGTATTCCTGCCCTGGCAAGGTGTGCGTGAACCTCAGAGAGCGTGCATGCGCGGTCATTGAAGTAATAGTAGCTGTAGTACCCGCTCCGGGTCTGCCTGATCCTGCGGGCGATCTCGATTGTATCACCTTCAGAAGGGAAAAAACGGTCGCTGTTATCGAATCGGATCGTGACCAGCGCGGAGTCGATCTCCTTACGCGTTCTGTTCCCGTTGAATATCAGGTCAGTCAATTTCTCTGCCCGCATCGTCCTGGAACCAGATAAACCGAGCACAAAGATGATGCCATCCACTATATTTGATTTCCCACTCCCGTTGGGTCCGGAAATGGTGGTAAAATCATTGAAGAGCGGTATCTTTACCTTTTTTCCAAACGATTTGAAATTCTCGAACTCTATCTCCTTGATGTGCACACTGACCTCCAGTCAGTCGTCCGGGCTCCGGGTCAACACGTAATGATGACTTCGCCCTGCTCGCCGCGTTCTGAATGAGCCTTCGGAGTGCTTTCAGCTATGATGTACTCGGTATGTCCGCTGTTTCTATGGTCTCTACTGTTCCTACGGTTTTTCGGGTTGGATTCCAGCTTCTGCTGCATCTCCTCGATGATTGCTTTTTGATAGAGCAGTTCATCCAGTATTCCGTGCATATCCTCTTTCAGCTCCTTGACTTTCGTCTCGAGTAGAACGATACGCCCCACATCCACAGATGTCGACCCAGCCATCTCTGCGATTACCTGATCCCGCTCCTTCAGCTTCTGTTCGAGCCGTTCAATGATGATATCTCGTTGCTTATCCATCCATACCCGTTCCATCTTTTTATCTTGAAATAAACCAGCCAGTTTAATGTTTTGTATGCTCATATATAAACATTGCTGAAAAGGGCGGCGGTCACACCCCTTGTGTCATAGTGTCCACACTTATCATTACCTTTGCCGATCCACGTCACCATGCACAAAAGCAATCTCATTCATTCGGTGTCAGTACTTTCAATCTATTATTGTGCACTTTTGTGACTATATATTAGATAAAACAAGGGATATAGAACCACAGAGTACACAGAGTGTCACAGAGGGATGTAACCTGTTTTAAGATGGAATTTGTGAGCACTATACGATCGGGAAAACTCTGTGTTCCTCTGTGTCCTGTGTGGTTATTTTTCTATTAGATATAATAATAAATTATATATACTTCTATCGGTCATGTGCTGGCAATTCGTAAAGTGTCCACTGTTATCGGAATGCCCCTGTTTGTGGTATTTAGTTGAGTCTTAACCGAACACACATGGGGCGATTCCGGAAAGAGTGCGACTCTCTGGTAATTCGCGAGTGCAAGCGTCTCGTAGATGAATTGTGCTGGTGTGATATTAAGTGCTCAGGGATCGCGAATGACACGTTTGAATAAATTTCACGAATGTTAAAACGGAATAGATTCGTATCAGCCCCCATCTGTGAAATTCGTAATAAAAACTGCCATAAATAGACTAAGCCCATGACAAACCCCTCGAAACCAAAGTGGGGGTGAGCTCTGGTAGATAACCGATATGACTGGTCGTTTTTGCATTGCAACGCGAGATACCAAAGACCCAAGAGTGCTTCATCATATCGGCACAACCGAAAACCCCAGTGAAATGCACCCGGAGACTTTTGTTCTTTGCGCCATCGCGTCTTTGCGTTATTGTTTTTGAATTTAACGCAAAGGCGCAGAGACGCGAAGAGTGTTGTCAATCTCAGTCTTCGCGTCTTTTGCGTTGTTGTACATCCAACTGACCATTACGGAAATCACTGGATTTCCAGACAGTGCCCTCGCGTCTTTCTCGTTTTTATTCCCCAATTTGACGAGAAAGGCGCAAAGTTGGGATAGCTGTGCCCGCGTTTTTTACAGACGCGAGGGAGTTACCGTTGGCAGCCACAGAAAACGTCGGAACCAGCAAATTCCAAAGAACACTACCCGACACACGGTACAGATCCGGATAACATCTGCTCCGTCTGCTATGGCAGGTCTCCAGCATCCACAACCGAAAAATGAGAATTGCCGTCGCTCGATTGACTCATGATCTTGCAGGCAGCGATGGGTGCGATCGATATATATAGAGAATTCATGAAACGCCACACAAATCACATAATTTTGCGTATCCGGCAACATGTATAACAATTTGTTCGGGATGTTCGTGACCAAACGGTCAGATGGTTAATCTTATATACCACCTGTTGCGTATGGTCTGTTGCGTCTACTCACGCGCCATCTTCGTTTGGAATATGCCGCGGTAGATACCCAATAATATACACAACGGAGGATGAAATTGTGAAGAAGAATAGACTACTAATACTCGCAATGATCGCGATACTGGCGTTGGCACCGTCTGCGTACGCAGATGCGATCATAATAGATCATACGTGCACGGACCTCTCAGAGATTCCGAATGAATGGATTGAGACGGCTAAGGACATGTTTAACCTCTCGTACGGGCACACATCACACGGAAGCCAGATCGTGACCGGGATGAGTCTGTTAAAGGGCGATTCCGGTTCTCTATACTGGTATGATAACGATGGAACCAACGGCGGACTATCTCTCCATGACAGAACACCTTCTGGCGATCTCGGCAACCCGGATCGATACACATGGGCGACTCGAACACGAACGATGCTAGACAATTCAAATAACGATCGAAATGTCGTGGTGTGGTCGTGGTGCGGTCAGGTGAATGGTGATGAAGCTGAGATACAACAATACCTTGACCTCATGACCGAATTGGAGGCAGACTATCCGGATGTCATATTTATTTATATGACCGGACATCTGAATGGCGGCGGTGTTGAAGGGAATGTTAACCAGCGCAATACTCAGATCCGGACACATTGTTCAACAGGTGATAGGGTGCTGTTCGACTTTGCAGATATCGAAAGTTACGATCCGGAGGGTGATACGAATTTCATGGAGCTTTATGCAAATGATGACTGCAGCTACAATGGTGGCAACTGGGCTGACGA
>DAOVGE010000065.1 GCA_030672605.1 Methanosarcinales archaeon | reverse complement strand
AAAACCACAGAGGAACACAGAGGGTCACAGAGAAATGTAATCTGTTTTAAGATGGGATTTATGAGTACTGGCTGGTAAGAAAACTCTGTGTTCCTCTGTGCCCTCTGTGGTTAATTATCTATAAAGAATAATAAATGATTTCATCACCATGATTCCTCCCGGTTGGGTCACCTTGGTTTCAGACCACCCACACGGAATAGCGAAGAGCCTAATCTCGTGTAATCTCGTGGTTTTATATGCGCGGATATCCACACAATGTTTAGTAATTACTATAAAAGTTATCTGATGGCACTCCACATCTATGACATTCGTGCGATTCGTTCAAACGTGTCATTAGTGATCCCTTCTGCCGATTTTATCACGAATACCCCCTGGATGGATGACACGAATTTTAACAGGTTATTTTCTGGCAAGCCTAAGTAAGTACGCTATCCTTTCCTCAGGGTAACTACTCGGGTATGTTGATTGGTCTCCCAATTGCGATACTATGCTTTCTGGCACGAAAAATAACCGCTGAGAGTGCGGAGGAACGCAAGAGCTGTATCCTCCTCCGCGTCTCTCAGCAGCACTCTGCGGTTAAATCCCCGTTCGGCTCATGTTATGTTCCGGGTCAAGCAGTACCGGTATAGCGAGGTCGCATGATACTGTTTTAGGTACCTGAGTAGTCACTCCTCCGGCTGGATTTTCACCGTCCGGACAGTATGAACTTTGCTCGGCACGCCTATGTCAAATGTTTGTCTTCTTTCATGCGTTTGAGCAGGTCGATCACCGAATACGCCGCTCTCGTGATGCCCATGCTCTGGGGCGCGGCGTCCGTCCCGACGAGATAGAGATTCGGAACCGGGGTTCGCACATCAGGGATGTAGCCATCGATGCTCACAGCAGCCTTCTCAGGAATTGTGACCTGATAATGAACCATCTCGGTCTGCCCCTCAATTGTGGGGAAGACTTGATGTATCGTGTCCATCGCCCGCTTCTTCTCGCTCTTGACCGTTTCCTTCACAACAAACATGAAACCAACGAGCTGCTTGCCCTTCGGAGCGATCGTGGGCGAGTAGTTACTGATCGGCATCGCCCAGTACGCCTTCTCCCTGAACCAGACCTCAGAACCAATATAATCGAATTCCTTCAGTTGCTGCGAGAGTCCAAGCCAGATGCAGAGACTCTTTGCCTGATCGATTCTTCCGAGATCGCGCAGATAGCCGTCCGGAAGATCGTCGATCAGTGAGGGGAGATCCTTTGCAAAGCCCGAATAAACGACTGTCTCCGCATCATAAGACTCTTCATCAGTGGACACGCCGCACGCTCTTCCGCAATCCATCAGAATCTCTTTGACGCGTGCGCCAGTCTTGATCTCGACGTTATCAGGTAGCGAATGCAGAACAGAACCGAGCAGCGCTCTCAGCCCGCCTCTTGGATATGCCTGTGCGTAGGCTGTTTTGTTGGTGACAAGCCGTCCCAGGGCGGTTATGTTTGTTAGCTGTCCGGTCAGCTGATCTGTTAGCGTCTGATCCCTGGATTCGGCTTCGTACATCACGCTGTCCCTAACAAAGCTACTACCATAGAGAACACGGTGAATTGACGTCTCTCGCATCGATTTTCCGGACAGGAAGTACGAGATCGTGTCAACGAAATCGTAGGTGGCTTCCGATAGATTGTGCGGCAGGTATGAGTACACAGACTCTTTTGACATGTCGATTCCGAAGGTTGCCAGTGTCAGCGTCTTGGTCAGCGCCTGCGACAGCATCAGCCGGTCCATTCTCGGGAGCGCATCAAAGGTCACGAATTCACGCAGGTTCGACGGGATGGGTCGGATCCCGCGGGATGTCCTGACATAGTATGTGCCATAATCCATGAACGTCGGGATGTAATCAAAATACTTGTCCATCAGCACGCGAAGCGGACCTTTCTGCAGGTGTGTTATCGCATGAGGTCCCGTATCAACCCAGAAACCATCAACCAGGTAACTATTACAGTTTCCTCCGAGATGCCCCTGTTTCTCGAGAACAAGCACGTGCTTCCCATTCTTCCCAAGCGCGAGCGCGGATAAGAGCCCGCTGATCCCGCCACCAACCACGATTGCATCATACATCCGGTTTGCATCTCCTGATATACAGTTCACTAAACAACTCTGGCTGCTCCAGCCATATCTGTTTCCTCGTCGCCATGAAGAGCAACGATAAGTACGTGAGTATGCCGTCGGTGTCACGGTCCAGCAACTCACTCAATGTCAAAACATCCTTCTGTTCGAATTTTTCGTGCAAAAGCACCCGCAACTCCGAGATCATCTCCTCGATGTTCTCTTCATGCGCAACTTTGAGAACATCCTCAACAGCGATCAGAGGTTTCTCTTTAGTCTCATTCATTCGATTTTGTCTCCGCAATTCAACCTTTTCAGCCTTTTTCAGCTCGGAGATCAGCTCATCGAGTGTCACCGGACGTTTTGATCGCCTGAATATGCGCGGTTTCGGCACCGGATACTCTTCGGAATCAAAGTAATCGAGCTCCTCCACTCCCGCTTCCGCATCCTCGTTCTCCTCTTCACTCACAGAATCAGCCTTCATCCTGAGGAGAATTGCGGCATAGTGGAGCGTTCGTCCGAAATAACGGATATCAGAGCGACGTGTCTCGAGCTGCTCCAGAAATTTGTCAGCAACCTCGATTATATCAATATTCCATGGATCGATCTCATGATCCTTTGCAAGGCGCACCAGAATCTCCACCGGATCGTCGATTGACGCATCAGACATCTGATAATACGTTCGCTGGGAATCGATGTAAATGTTGGCTCAAGGACTGCGCAATTTCACGTTCCACGCACAATCCACGATCCTGCGCATCACCTCGCGAACAGGAATCCCGGTTCGCTGCGCAATTTGCTTCGCATCCTCGAACTCGGCTGATATGTTCAGGAGATTGCCGTGATCATCAGTTGCGATCTTGATTGCGGCGTCATAGTCCATGCCATCAATCTCAACTCCGATTGAGGCGACTTCCCGCCTCGCAATCAACCTGTGTTTTGTCGGAGATATGCGCACACCAAGCGAACCAGTCTCCTCGATTATCCGACGCGCGATCCGTTCGGAATCGCCGGGTTTTGCGATCACCTGAATCAGATGCCCGCTTCTCCCCTTCTTCATCGTCGCAGGAATCACGATCGCATCATACGCGCCCATTGCGATCAACTCCTCGATCAGGTTGCCGAGAACCTCGCCGGTCACATCATCAACCGATGTCTCGAGCACCTCAACATCGTCACTCAAGAGGGCGGAATCAACACGTTCGCATAGAATGACACGGAGCACGTTTGCGATCTCCAGATCCGCGTTCCCCGCACCGTAACCGATGCACCTTGCAACGCATCCCTGATTGCTCCGAGCACGCCGGGCATGCTGATCATGCGGCTCCGCCAGATGCGCAAGTATCGCAGCACCGGTCGGGGTGAGGAGTTCATGCGCAACGCCCCCATAATCCCATGAAAGCTCCGAATTCGAGAGGATCTCAAGCGTTGCCGGCGCCGGTACCGGAAGCGTTCCGTGCGCACACTCAACAAACCCGGTCCCGGTCATAATCCGGGTGCACGAGATCGTCTGTGGGGCGAGACTGTGAATCGCAGCACATGCACCCACAACGTCTGCGATGGCGTCAGCCTGCCCGACTTCGTGAAAATGGAGCTGATCCAGGGGTACGTTGTGAACTGTTGATTCTGCGGAAGCGATGCGACCAAAGATTGCGATTGCATCATCAATTATCGGATCGGGGAGTTTCGAGGATCGTATATCCGCCACAATCTCCGGGTATGTGTGTGCGTGCGCTTCCGGCGTACCCGGAACAACAGAGACGCTGGTTGCGGCGATCCCGTTTTTCGATGTTTTGCGGATCTCAACGGTTACCGGTGCCACCGATTCCATCATCTCCGTGACATTCGACGTGTCTGCCCCGAGGTCGATTAAGGCAGCTATGATCATGTCACCGGACGCGCCCATGAACGGATCAAAGATCAGGCAGGTCGTGGAAGTCGCGTGGGTCATGATCGTTCCCCACGCTTTTGGGACTTCGACACAATCCCGATTGCCACTGCCACTGCCACAGCCGATGCATCGAATGTGGGCGTCGCATCGCATGAACCAACGTCTATTGCACCTTCGATTGTGATTGACCGGGTGACCCGATCGCACGATTCTGGAATTGCGGAGATCATTGCGACTAACATGAGTTTTATCAGGGCGCCCACCCTCTGTTCCCGCGTCTTCATGCGTATCTCCTGTGTGATTGGTTCTGACTGATGGCTAATAAAATCTCTCTGTGCCATAACAGCCATAACAACACGGTCAAAATGCCCCACCTGCACCTACATTACCGGGTGCGCCCGCAAACCTGACCAGCGCTTCTGCCTCCATCTGGTGCAGGGTCGCAGGAACGATCAACACATGCATAGGCGCACCAAAATCGAATGCGACAAGGCTTATGAGGCGGTCACACTTGACAACTGCGTCAAGTGATCCTGCCCGCGCAATTCCCACGCCGAGCGCCTCCTCAAGAGCCTTCGACTCATCGACTCGCATCAACAACTCAACCGCATGCGGAATCGTCATGAATCCCTGCTTGGGATCGATATCAAGGAACAACAGTGTATGAAGATCGTTATCGCGGTTTTGCAGGATGACATTGTACGGCGTCTCCGAAATCACGGTATTCGACCTGCCATGATACGGAAAAGGAATGGTCGCCGATTTTCCGAACCGGTAGTTCTGCAAGCCCGTAAGACCTGCTACCGCCGATGCAATCGACGAACCATGGACGATTGCCGTCTTGATTCCGAGATCGGATGCACGCAGACGGAGATCGACGTGCGTCGTCGATACCATTGGATCTCCGCCGGTAAGGAGCACCACATCCTCCTCAATCGCATGGTGCAGCCACGCCGGGTCTACCTCGATCTCGTTTCGCGAAAGCACTGTTACATTCTTCTGGTAGAGCGATTCCATGCGTTCGATGGTTGTTCCCATCATTTTCGAGGTGTAAAACTCGGCAAATACCATATCCGCGTCTCTTATTGCCCTGACGCCCTTTAACGTAACGTCCTCTTCATCGTAGAGTCCAAGACCGACAAACGTGAGCATAGGAGTGATTCTGGCATCAGTTTATTTAAGTTGCACCACAGAGATTGCAATCATGGAGCTTCACATCAAATCGAGGCATCACGTACGGAGCAACAATGCGAAGAAGATCTTAAAAAAACTGGAAAAGGTGTTTGATTCATCAGATATCGCTGCAGCGCTCACGGGAAAACGCTTCGAGCTCATCAAGACCAGTCTTTACGACATCATACTGGTTGATTCTGAACCATTGATCTTCATTCTGGACAATGAGCCGTTTCTCACTGTGAAGGGCGCACTCGAGATTGCACCGGAACAGCGCACCGTTGTCGTGGATGCTGGCGCCACCAGATTCGTTGTGAACGGCGCAGATGTGATGCGCCCGGGAATTGTGCGTGCCGATGCCACAATCGAGGCGGGCGATCTCGTGATCGTTGTTGAGGAGCTGCACGGAAAAGCGCTTGCGATCGGGCGGGCGATCGTTTCAGGTGACGAAATGGTCGGAGAATCTGGAAAAGCGGTCAAATCCGTGCATTATGTCGGGGACGCGGTATGGAATGTGATGTGATTTTGTACTGGTCACATTTATACTTGGCTCTTTACAATTCGCGTATGCCATGCATCTCGTAGATGAATCCTGCCTGTGTGGCATTAATTGCTTATGGCTCACGAATGACACGTTTGAACGAATGTCACGAATGCTAAACCGGAATGAATTCGTGTCATTCGTACATTCGTGAAATTCGTGATTGCGATAGCATCGCCGAAGGCATAAAAACTGTTAGAAATATGCCAAATTCTGTAATGGTCAATCTGACCATGAACACAAGAGCGAGCGATGCTCATACATGATCAACAACAGGAGGATTTTTGTTCTTCGCGTCTTTGCGCCCTCGCGTCTTTGCGTTCTCATTCTCAGTTTAACGCAAAGTCGCAGAG
>DAOVGE010000205.1 GCA_030672605.1 Methanosarcinales archaeon | reverse complement strand
TGATTATAAGGTGTTTTACATAAATTTGAGAGGCAGATTCATCAGCAATTACGATGATTTCGTAAAAGTTCTCTTCGATGTGGAACATGTTGCAAGATATGAACGAATAAAAGAGTTCTTAAAGCCGATAGCTGCTGTTCTGCCTGAAAGCTATAATGGAATTCCAATACCAAAGGATACATTCTTGAAATTATTTAAGGAAAAAGAGATTGAGGATGCATTTGTCTACATAGACACTGTTCTCAGGGCTTTTTACGAAAGTGGGCGTGTGCCAGTGCTGGTGATTGACGAGTTGCAGGTGATCGGGGATATGAAGATCGATGGACATCTGATTTACAGATTATTCAATTTCTTTGTGCGACTCACAAAGGAATTGCATCTGGCACACGTCTTCGTGGTCACTTCCGATTCACTCTTCATAGAACAAGTTTACAGCGAGGCGGTGCTCTCCGGGAGGTGCAGATATCTGCTGGTGGATGATTTTGATCGCGAGACTGCTGCCGCGTTCCTGGAGAAGCACGGTTTTACTGCTGATGAGACGAGGGTGGCGTGGGAATACTGCGGCGGTAAGCCAGTCTGTCTGGTTGAACTCATAAACTATGAAAAGAGAGATGAAAAATTAAGAGAGATGCTGCGAATAAGAAGAGGGCAGATAGACCAGAGAATAGGGGTGCTGAAGGATGTACGCAAGAAGATTTTATTTGAAGGGGACGAGATCGAAATAACGTACAATGATGTCATGAAGACTCTTAAGCGATTTTCAGAGAATGAAAGCTATGAGTATGTGCGAATAACACCGGATATAACATATCTCGTTAAGGAGAATATTCTCTTTGCTGATCCGGCAAACAGCATCATAAAGCCGCAGTCACGACTGGATCTACTTGCGATACGGGAAATATTGCGCAGGGGTGACTAGAATATGAATAAAATCAACATGGTTTGTGGGATGTCGATTGCAACTGTGTCTGCGGGCGATGTGGGGGCGTCGTGACCCGCCTGCTGCTGCTGGCTGCGGTGGCGCTCGTGGCGGTGCTTGCGGCAGGCATGGTGTCTGGCGCTGGTGCTGCGTGGGATGTGTATCCGGGCGAGGGCACGCCGATTCAGGATGCGGTTGATGGCGCAGGGGTGGGGGATACGATTTTTGTGCATGCGGGCACATACATCGAGAATCTGGATGTGGACAAGCGACTCACGCTGAACGGTGAGAGCGCGGATGTGGTGATGGTGACCGCGAACTCATCGAATGACCACGTCTTTGAGGTGACCGCGGATCATGTAAACATCTCCGGGTTCACGGTGACGGGTGCGAAAGATAGTGGCAAGGCTGGGATTCACCTCATCGGCGTGAATCGCTGCAACATTTCAGGGAATAACGCATCTGGAAACCGTTGCGGTATCTACCTGAACTTTTCGAACTACAACACACTCTCAAACAATACCGCGAACTTGAATAGCGGCTACGGCGGTTATGGAAAACACGGCTATAGCTACGGTATCTGCCTCAATTCTTCGAGTAACAACATACTCACGAACAACACAGCGAACTCGAACCGCGGAAGAGGCACCAACGATCGTTATCACGATGGGGGTGATGGGTACGGCTACGGTATCCACCTGTGCTATTCGAGCAACAACACACTCACAAACAACAACGCAAGTTCGAACATTGGCGAGGGTGGCATGGGTGGCAAGTATGGCAGTAACGGTAGAGGCTATGGCTACGGTATCTATCTAAATTATTCGAGCAACAACACGCTCACAGGAAACACCGCAAACTCGAATAGCTATTACACCTACAAGAGGAGATACTACGGCAGCGGTTACGGTATCTACCTGAATGATTCGAGCAGCAATATGCTCTACTATAACAGTTTCGCAGACAACATACACGACGCTCTCGACCATTGCAACAACACATGGGATGATGGCACGGAAGGCAACTACTACTCCAAGTACACAGGCACCGATCTAAATGACGACGGTATCGGCGACACCGCATACGCAATTCCGGGTGACGGTGGTAGCGTGGACAACTTTCCGCTCGCGCGGCCGTGGGAAGGACACAGGGTGAGTGCAGAGGTGCTTACGGTCTGCTCGTCTGGCTGCGATTACACGAGAATTCAGGATGCAGTAGATGCTGCAGACGAAGGCGATACGATCTTTGTGTACAACGGGAGTTACACCGAAAATGTTTTGGTGAACCAGCGGCTCAAGCTGCGAGGCGAGGGTGTGGATGTAGTGACTGTGCGGGCAGTACGATCAGGGCATGAGGTCTTTGAGGTAACTGCTGACCGAGTAGATATCTCAGGATTCACGGTGACTGGCGCAACAGGCAGCAATGTGGCGGGAATTCGCCTTCACAACGCGGATCACTGTGTCATTTCAGAGAACAATGCACACGGGAACTGCGAGGGCATCCGTTTGCAGCTTTCGAGCAACAACACGATTATAAACAACACATTGAACTCAAACAACCGGTGCGGCGTCCGTTT
>DAOVGE010000131.1 GCA_030672605.1 Methanosarcinales archaeon | reverse complement strand
TACCTGATTCCACCAATCCAATCATACCAGTGTTTGCAGGATTCGGGTCATGTTTTTTCAACCGACCAGAATAAATCAGAGAATCCTAATCCATTCTTACGTAATACAAGCACTATTCTATTGCTTTTCCGGTATTATCGCAGGATCACTTTTGTTATACTTTTTAACGTCTTATATGACGGCAAACCCTATAAAATTCCCTATGGGTTACGTTAAACCTCTGGTAGACCAGCAGCTTATAATTACAAGCATAATCGGTTTAATCACCGTATCATTGATCGCTGGATTCATTCCTTCATGGAAAACAGCAAAAGAAAGCATACTGGAATCTATATGGGGCTAAAAACAATGTATACAACAATAAGAGCATTAACTACACCGATCATCCTGCTTGGGCTGATCGTGCTGATGACTGCACCAGCTTGCTGTGCAGTCCACCACGGCGGGACGAACGCTGACCTCGTGATCACCGTAAACGAACTTACGCCCCAGCCGGTTGAGCCGGGACGCGATCTCGTCCTCTCGGTTGCAATCGACAACCGTGGCGGAGGTGTGGCAAGCGGCATTGTGCTCACAATCATGCCTGATTCGCCGATCATCCTCAAGAACGAGAACGATCGAATTATGCGATTCGAGAAGATCATCGGATACGGCGCCCGCGTCGAGACCTATCTGCTCCACATAGATCCTGCTGCGGTTTCAGGCAAATACGAGATCGAACTCGGTGTGACGTGGACGACTGACGGAGCGCACCGCGAGCAGAATGTGACCGTCCCAGTTGTTGTGCGTGGCACGCCGAAACTTGTGATCTCAGAGATTACGATCGATCCGGAGACTATAAAGCCGGAAGACACGCTTGATCTCATTTTTCTCGTCTCAAATGAGGGAACCGGGACCGCAAGCACAGTACAGGCGACTGCGCTACTTGACGACCTTCCGTTCGTCCCGGTCGGGACAGACACGTTTGTCACCAGGAAACTTGAGGCAGGCACGTCCGAGAGGCTGAGCTACCGGATTCTGGTGAGCGACGCAGCAGAGATCAGTGCGCACACGATTCCGGTGATGATGCACTATGATGACGAAAGCGGCGGAAACGCAACCTCGCAGAGTTCTGTTGGGATCAACGTGGTTGGCGATGCTGACCTCTGCATCGCAAGCGTTAAAACAAGCCCGGAGAATCCTGTGGCTGGCGAGACCGTGACGCTCACATTCAAGATCGAGAACACAGGACACGGCGATGCCGAGTCAGTGAAAGTAACGATTAACATCCCGTTTGCAGGAACAAAGACCGCGTTCCTCGGAAAGATCGAGGCGGACGATGATGCGCCGTGCCTCTTCACCTTCCGCGCAACAGAGAGTGGAGATATCCCGTATCACGCTACGATCGAGTATAAAGACGACCTTGGGGATCATACGGCAACCGTTGAGATGAGTCTGCATATTGGTGGCGGCGGAAACGGCGACATCTTGGTTCCGGCTCTCGCCGCTGGTGCGCTCATCGTTGTCGGTGTATTCTATCTTCGCAGAAAGAGATGAATGAACCGGATTTGTGCTATGTGCGTGAAACGATCCTTGATGTGATCCGGGGGGACTAAACGATGGAACAAGACACGATAATTGCGACAAGAAACCTCTCACGAACATACACCATGGGAACGATGCAGGTTCCAGCGCTGAAGAGCGTGACGCTTGAAATCAAGAGGGGCGAGTTTGCAGCGATCATGGGAAAGAGTGGTAGCGGGAAATCGACGCTCCTGCATCAGTTAGGGCTTCTCGACACGCCGACAGAAGGCGAGATTACAATCGATAGGGCAGAGATCTCAGGGCTAACGGAAGCAGAGAGGACGAGATTGAGGCTCGAGAAGTTCGGTTACGTCTTTCAGGAGTACGCGATCCTGCCTGAACTGACAGCGCTTGAGAACGTGTACCTGCCGGCAATGGCTCTCGGGTTGTCGCAGGATGAGTGCGTCACAAAGGGGATGGATTCGCTTGCGAAGGTCAGGCTTGCTGATAGGGCAGATCACCGCCCCCTGGAGATGTCAGGCGGCGAGCAGCAGCGGGTAGCAATTGCGCGGGCACTCATCAACAAGCCAAAGATTCTGGCTCTCTGGTAATTCACGTTGCAAGCGTCTCGTAGATGAATTGTGCTGGTGTGGCGTTAAGCGCTTAGAGATCACGAATGGCACGAATAAACGAATTTCACGAATGTTCAAACGGAATAGATTCGTGTCATTCGTCCATTCGTGAAATTCGTGATAAAAACTGCCATAAATAGACTGAATACATGACAAACCCCTCGAAACCAAAGTTGGGTGAGCTCTGGTAATCTGTGGCTGATATGACGTTTAGCCACAGATTAACACGGATAAACACAGATTGATGTTTTTTCGTATGTTTTCAGAAAGACTGAAGATTGGGTTTTACCAAGCTTTTTGAAGTGGATATAAAAATCCCCCGGTTGGTAATCATGTTGTACGAGCATCAGTCGATGTACGTTCACGGTCAGATCGACCATTGCAGACATCAAAAACCAGCATGCCCACACCCTGCGCCTCCAAACACCAGAAAAAAACGATCGGTAGCACGCGATGGCGGCACAGTCTCCCGCCACCACGCGCCCCCGCAAGCAATCACTGCGCAACAAGTCATGCAGTTAATCAGCCCATGCACTCACCCAGACCCTGCATAGACATCGAACTCGGTGCACTGCCCATAGATCCGGTTGAGTTCGGTCTCATGGAGCCGCACGTACCTGGCGTCTGTTTCCGCGAACACAATCTCAACGAATGTATCACCTTCCGTTATCGTGAAATCGGATGTAACAGTCGTCCAGCTCACATCATCGGTTGAGACCTGAATCTCAACGGTCATGGGCGCATCCCGGTAATAGATCACTGTCCTGACCCTGCTCACAGGTTTCACATCCCCGAGATCGAACTGTATCCGAGACGGAGAATCATCGTTGATTATCTTCGAGAACCAGCGGGTCTCGAGATCGTCGTCGATTGCGTTAGCCGGATTGAATTTGTCTCTGGTGCCGTACGCTGTCTGCGCAGTGGCTGCAACCGGGTTGATCCAGGTTCCCTCGCAGGGATCGACCACTCTGATTATCACGCTATCAGACCCAGCCGCCCCGTTTTCATCGGTAACCGTTAGCGTTGCCGTGTACGTGCCATACTCATCATAGATATGGATCGGGTTCTGCGACTCTGAATCCGCGTCATCGCCAAAGTCCCACTCGTAGGCAAGCGTTCCATTGCCACACTCTCCAAGACCTGTAAATGCAACCTCAAGTGGTGCAACACCCCTCACAGTATCCGCTTCAACGGTTACAACCAGAGGAGGGCTCGCGCCCATGTCAACAGTCATGCATGCGGGAACTGTTGTGGTCCTGCACCCCGGGTCGTTGCTTGTTACGGTGATCGTTGCGTCATAATTACCAATTCGCATGCCAGTGGCATCGAATGTCACAGTGATGTATACCTGGTTACCCGGCGTAACCGTGCCGCTCGTAGGCGATGTTGTGAGCCAGTACCTATTATCATTTATGGTGTATGTCAAATCGGCAGTCCCCGCGTTCTTGATTGCCAGATTCGTTGAACGAGCTTTGTCAATCTCCACCTTTCCGATATCCAGTGCAGCGGGAGTGACCTCGATATCCGGCGCCTCAACATCCTGATCAGGCGATATTATTCCGGAGATTGCGTATGCGTAGTTATACTGCTCGAGATTGCCATAAGAAACCTTTGCGTAACCGTTCTCGCCCCAGCCTGCACCCCAGCTGTTCTTGACGATCCAGTAACCGCCGTCGTCGTTGTATCCGACCAGAACAACAGCATGGTTTGCCCAGCCAACGCCGTCCTCGGATTCCCACACCGGCTCATACACGCCTCCCGCGTAGTAGAACCAGTCGTCTGGTACAGAGAGAACAACAGAGAGCGGACCATACTCTTCAAGAGCCCACTTGAATGCGTCAGTCGTGGAATCGACATACATGATATTCTCAATCTTCCATGCATTATCCTTCCAGTCCGCGCATGGTGTGCATGAGCTGCTTCTTCCGGCATACGGGAAACAACTCTCGATGGGCGCGCCCTCGTCTCTAGCATACTTGAGTCCCTCGTCAGGCCACCCGCCGCCGCAGTTTCCTGCATCGCAGCATGAGGATACGAAGTGCTGTTCTGATAAGTCAATGTCCTTTGCCGAATCTCCGGATTCGATGTTGATCACAGCCTCAATTACGCCGAGTGCGCTGAATGCCCAGCAACTTCCGCATGAGCCCTGGCTTCTGACCGGTGTTACCCAGTCTTTGCCGTCCTTGTTACGCCAGTCGAGTGCGCCAGCTGCCGGAGAGTCCCCCACAGGCGGGCATGCTATCTCTGTACCATTAGGAATCAAACTGACCATTGTGCCGCAGAGTCCCTGCATCTCATCTGTCGAAAGATCGGATACGGATGTCATGCCCGCAGTCCAGTTGGCACCGGATTCTTCTATTGCCGTCTGTATAGCATCAATAGTCTCGTTCTCAGTCATCGATACGCGTGTATCGTCTGAAGCTACTGCAGCCCCGCAGATCATAAGCGATGCCGCGATCGCTATTGCGAGCGTATGTAGTGTTTTGTGGTTGTTCATGATGTAGTCCCCCAGTCCCCAGATGTGCAATCTCCGGTTTGTGCAACCGATGTTGCCACCTGTTACTGTTATGATGATAAGGGATTTTGTGTGCCCCACGCACATAGTTGCTTACCTTATCACTATTATCATTATGAGGTTCCATTCTATATAAACTTTGTGGAGATGAGGTTCCAATCAGAGACTTTTGTAGCTACTCATCTGTAGGACCGCTTATATTACAAAACTATCCGTTCCACCAGCCTGGCATTCACTGTGCCGGATTTCACGAGCTCCTCGTGAACTTTCTCACATTCTTCATGAAACATGTCTGCCACCCACTTTTCAGCTCAGGAATTGTGGATCTCCCCTCTTGAACAGATGTCGCGATGCTGAAAATCCGCTGAAACACAATCTCAACACCGCAGTGACCGATAACCTCTTCGTTTGATCTCTGTTGTCGTATCACCCTCAAGAAACACCCCGGTCCCTTCCGCTGTCACCGTTCCGATTACGGTCAGTTCGCATGCATCCTCCGCATCCGTGAGCCGCTCCGGCGCAACTGTAAAGAGCAACTCAAAGTCCCCGCCGGCATACATCATCAGATCTCGCGCAAGACCCAAATCCACGTTCGGATCGGATATGGCAGGCACAAGGAGCGAGTCAGCCCGTATCACAAATCCGCATCCATTGATCTCTGCCAGTTGGTAGAGCGATAATGCAAGCCCATCGCTGTTGTCCATCATTGAGGTTACCGCTTTTGACTCTGCAAGCGATATCCCCTCCTGTATGCGCGGGATCGGCTCAAGAAACTTCTTGATCGCAAGCGAATCCCCGGCGCCCTGCTGCAATCTCAGTTCAGCCATGCCAGCGCCCGCAGTTCCCGGGCACCCGGTGGTGCAGACGAGATCACCGACGCGTGCGCCCTTTCTCAGGAGGATCAAGTCTTTTGGCACGCGTCCGATCGCTGTTCCGGTGATCGTTAATTCTTGGTGTGAATCAGTGTCCCCGCCGATTATCGTTGTTTTACTTCTGCGTGCGCATGCGGAAATTCCGTCGATCATCGAATCCAGAAATTCCGGTTCGATATCAGGCATGCCCATTGATACAAGCAGCCCGCACGGATGCGCACCCATCGCCGCGATGTCGCTGAGCGTGCCTGCAGCGCACATCCACCCGATCTGCCACGGGGTGATCCCCTCAGGGAAGTCAGTGGTCTGGTGGAACATGTCTGTTGTTGCGACCAGATATTCAGAATCCGTGAGATTAAGTACAGCGCAGTCCTCAAATTCGATGTTCAGGCGCTGAATGATCTGCGAAACGATTGCGGTTTCGCCGAGTTCGTAGATCGTCATACCGCAGCCCCAAACGCTGATTGCGGGCAATCGCAGCCCGGCTCCGGTTCGTTCATCTCGATTGGGTCATCAACTACTGTATCAGCAGCGTTTGCCGGGATACGTGATGGATCGGACAATGCCGAAGAATTTGGTGAATTTGTTGCAGCTTCTAGCATCTACTCTTGATATTTTCGCGTCATCTCTCTTATCTCTTGAGTTCCAGCTGTGCCACGCCCGGGATGAATTGTGCGGGGTCAGATGCTGGTGATGCTACATACCGCGTTAAAAATGAGGTAAATGGGACAATTGAACTCGTTGTGGACAAAGAGGATCTGGATGGCAGGCGTGAGAAGTTTGGTTCCTTCGCGTTATTCCCACACTGCAATATGACGCCTGCTGAGATGATAAAGGTGTATACGAGCAGAGATCTGGTGGAAAAGGGATTTCAGGAACTGAAATACGATTTTCAGCGTCTGTCCGATAATGCCTTGCCCTGCAGGCAGTGGCATCGATAAATTCCGCACGACAACCCCGTGTCTATGCAATAACAGCATCCGCCACCGATCCGGTCTCGCCGAAGCCCATATACGGACTAATCGAGACCACTCTCATGGTGCGAGCCACGCCTTCCATCAAATAGCCACAGCACAATGGATACACTGCCTGCAGATCTTAACGCTGATCGAAACGAGCAGGATTCCGGGACGCTGCGGCAATTTCGAGTCGGGCATGCTCAGAATGCTTAAAACCCATCAAGGTAATGGCTCTTCGCTATTCCGTGTGGGTAGTCTGAAACCAAGGTGACCCAACCGGGAGGAATCATGTTGATGAAATCATTTATTATTCTTTATAGATAATTAACCACAGAGGGCACAGGCGTGCCGAGATAAATTCATACTCGCCAGCTGGTGAAAATCCAGCCTGAGGAAAGGCTAGCCACCACCTCAGAACTGAACCCCGCATCCAGCCCGGTAACGGGCTGTTGTGAAGCTGGGGGGATGGGATACCAGGCCACAATCGAAAGGTGAAGGTTATAAGCCCCGAAATTCTGATGATTCTGGAAGCCGACGTTGTCTGTGTGACGGAAGGCAGCATTCACACCACCGTTAGTCT
>DAOVGE010000086.1 GCA_030672605.1 Methanosarcinales archaeon | reverse complement strand
GGGATTGCGCGATCGCATGGCAGATCTTGCCTGCGAATACACGGATCGGGAGGTTGGTGTGCTCATAAACACCGCAGACGACCTTAACAGCAAATCGGTCTTCATGACCGTCACAGGCACATCAGCCGAGATGGGTGATGATGGATCGGTCGGACGTGGCAACCGGTGCAACGGCTTGATTACGCCGAACAGACCGATGAGTATGGAGGCAACAAGCGGCAAGAACCCGATCAACCACGTCGGCAAGATCTACAACTTACTCTCTAACAAGATCGCATTTGAAGTAGCAGAAAGCGTGGATGGACTCGAGGAGATCTACATCCGCATCCTCTCAGAGATCGGAAAACCGATCGACCAGCCGCTCGTTGCGGATGCGCAGATCGTTTCAGCGGATGGGGCGAATGTGAAGGCAATAACAGCAGAGGTCGAGGCAATAATCGACCGATCGCTCGAGAACATCACCGACATAACTGAACTGGTCACGCAGGGGAAATTGAGCACGTTCTGATCCGATGCCCAGGGCATATCTGGCATTAATTGTAATCGTGGCACTGGCGGTCTCTGCATCGCCTGCATCCTGCGCTGTTGTGCACGGGACTGCTTATGAGTGGTCAACGTTTGAGGCGCTCGAGAACGTAATTGTCGAGGTGAATTCGACGCCGCCGCAGTTTCTGGTGGCGTCTTCTGGCAATTACTCCTTCGATCTGCCGGAAGGGGGGTATACCATCCGTGCTGAGTATTATCAGAACAACGTGCTCGAGTATTGCGCTGAAGAGAACATAACGATCCACTCAGATGGCGAGTTTGTGCTCGATCTCCTGATGTTTCCGCCAATCGAGGAAGAATTTCTCTACGAGGAGATAAACATAAGCGAAGAACTGTATGATTACGAAGAACCGGATGAAACGGAAGATGGGGGTGTATCTCTGGTATTTCTGTATGCAATCGCCATTTTCTTCATTGTAATCGCAGGATATGCTGTATTTTTACGGAAGAAGAGTAATAGTGGGGAACCGGGTTCCGAACGTGATGATGGGGTTGCTGTTGAGGTGGGTGATGTTGGATACAATATCCCGGACGATGTTTCCGAACCTCTACCTCTACCTCTACCTCCAATAGAACTAGAACCGCCGGAACCCCCTGAATCGCCAGAGCCGTCTGAGCTCCCTTCCGATCTGCAGGAGGTAATCTCGATTGTCAGGGGAAGCGGCGGCAGAATCACCCAGAAAGACCTGAGGACGCGGTTGAGCTGCTCGGAAGCGAAGGTGAGCCTGATGGTGACTGATCTCACGGATAGGGGGCTGGTCAAGAAGGTGAAGAAGGGCAGGGGGAACGTGATCATACTCACGAATATGTGAAAAAATTCATATATCACCAACAATAGATGAGATACTGTGCTTGAAAACATCAGAAACTTTATCAATCTGTATTCCTTCGGTGTTTCACCAGATGACGTGATCGTGTTCTTCCTGATCGTCTTTCTCACCCTTGTCTTGCGGAAGCTCAGCATCTACATCTTCGATAAAAAACTGGCAGAGCTTGCCAAAAAGACGAAGACCGAGATTGATGATCTGCTCGTAGTTGCATTCAAATCGCCTCTCGGCTACCTGATCCTGGTCTGTGGAATCTATGCTGCCATCGCTTCGCTGCATCTTCCGGATCAGATGGGGATATTGAAGATCGCATGGTTCCATCATTTCTTCTTCACGGTTGCATTCACGTTCGTAGTCCTCCTGCTCATGCTCAACCTGATCAATGTCGTTGCCTATCAGCTGTATAAGGTGACACAGAAGACAGAGACGAAACTCGATGAGCAACTGGCGCCGCTTCTTATCAAGAGTCTCAAGGTCGTTGTGGTGACGATCACGATCCTGGCCATGATGGATAACCTTGAGTACGACATCACATCGCTTCTGGCTGGTCTCGGCGTCGGTGGGCTTGCACTTGCGCTGGCGGCGCAGGAGACCGTAAGCAACATCTTCGGATCGATCACGGTGTTTTCCGACCGGTCTTTTCATATTGGCGACTGGGTTCGGGTTGGGGAAGTGGAGGGAACTGTTGAGGATGTAGGCTTGCGGTCCACGCGGATACGCAGGTTTGATCAGGCGCTCGTGACCGTTCCGAACAGCCGGTTCATCAGATCCGACATTATAAACTTCACCCGGATGAAGAAACGGAGGATAAAATTCAATCTTGGAGTCTCGTACGGCACAAGCAGGAAACAGATGGAGGAGGTGGTCGAGGGGATAAAGAAAATCATAAAAGAGAATCCTCGCTTCGATCACACGTTCTATATGGTTCATTTCACAGAGTTCGGCGCGTATTCGCTCGATATCTTTGTCTACTGCTTCACAAAGACGACGGTGTGGGATGATTTTCTTGCGGTTCGTGAGGAGTTCAATCTTGAGATCATGCACCTCCTCGAGGAACTCGGTGTTGAGATCGCATTCCCGTCACAGACGCTATATATGGAGCGGAGTTGAGGGGCGTCCGGACAAAAACAGATAGGTATCTGGTACGGCTCAACACATCGTTTACAATTCTGAAGATCTGAGCGTCGAAAAGCCGTGACGCATCCATGATTGCGTTATGGCGGCACTATATATAAATCCAATGATTCCTGCCAATTCGCTCGATTCGTGCCATTCGTGATAAAATCAGCGTCAAGAGATCACGAATGATGGCGAATGCCACGAATGGACGAATGACACTAATCAGGAGGGGCGTATTGAATGCAAAGCTCCCACTGTTATCGAAATGTCCAGGATTTCATCACCAAGATATATCTTTGATAGGATATCTTAACCCCATTTCACCTACATGAACTGGCGAAGAGCCAATTTTCATTGTTCATAAGTAGGGGTATTCGGACATACTGTTGAGGATGTAGCTTAAAAATGACATAAAAGTCTGCTGGTTTCTAAAACGTGAGTAGTTCTACTTTGTCACATTACAGATAAATTGACAGCGTGCGGTGGCATGACCTCAAACCGTTTGGAAAACAAAACCAACATCAAGCGCTTGAATGAGTGGTTAATCTGACAAAGTCGAGGTAGTTACCATGAGACTTTGAGGTGTACGGCGACCGCGTACATGGGGTAGAGGACTACAGTTTTGCGGCTTATCATTGACCGCAAAACTTATGTTTGATCTGTGATTAAGTGGTGGCGATGAAGAAGATAACATTTGCTGCCGCAATCCTCTTACTCATGGCGATATTAATTATTATTAATATATCTGACACAGATATGCATGGATTAAATCTGATAAACCATACACAAGAGACTAATAATTCGCCTGAAATAGAAAGAATAAATTGGGGACAAAAGGCGAGAGAAATAGCTGTGCAAGATGAGAGTGTGCAGGAATTGATTGGTGGAACATCGTTTAGTGTACCATCTGGAATAGTATGGAACGAAACCTACGCAGAATTATTTTATCGAATAGGAGGACATCATGAAACAATAACTTCGAACACGAGTAAGGGAGGACGTATGGTGGGAGGAGAAATATACAAAATAGCTATAGATTTAAACAATGGAACGGTGCTGTATATAGAAGAAGAAAAGAATCAAACCACACTAAACTGGATCAAAAATATAAGCGATTCTGTAACTTGCGATGTTAAAAAAAAAGAAAATTAGGCGTTGTTTATTTTTCGCCCAATTTTTCGAGTATTTTAGGAAGGAAAACTGGCGGTTCAGGCTGGTGCGGGGTTGCTACAACAGGCAAGTTGTGAGCAATGTACACCGGCTCTCCCTGTTTCAATAGCTCTTCAACTGTTTCAGGTGCCAGGCGTAGATCATCAGCGCGCCATTTGAGTTCGCTTATGGGAATTACCTCTATACCATACTTCTCCATCTCAGCTGCTGACATTTTACCTGGTGAGCTTGGAGTATTAAAAGTGAATTCCCAGCCAACACTCACCATGTCGTATCCTGGCCCAATCAAATAATCATCGACAGTAAACTTAACTTCCTGATTTGGGTCTACGTCATGAAGCCACCAGAACCAGTGGCCAACATCTGTTTGGTCAGGGGAATAATCCCATTCGCGCCATACTGTTTCTCCATCTCGTTTGTCATCGCAAGCGTTTACGAATGCTGCTACCAAACCCGCGGCCGACAATGCAAAACTTGCATGAGAGCTTATTGCGCTTATCGCAAGGGAAGTAGCAGCATAAGCTACATCGTAATACTCCGCATTCGTACCACTGTGTGGCCACGCTCCTATATAGCGGTTATCCGTGCTTGTCCATATCACTTGATGTTCCTTATTAACGGTCTCTTTAATTTGTACCGCTTGAATTCTGCAAAACTCTTCTGGATTTCCGTCATCATCTCTTACTGCTCCAACTCCTGTTATTCCGAAGGTATATTCCCAAACATCTCTCCCAGGTATCCAAGTGGTATTGAAAAGTCCTACCGAGGTAGCAATATATGCGTTTATCCACTCAAACTCTGTGTGGGTGCGGGCTGAGTTGTCTTGTTCCCAATGTGTTTTTGGTTCGTCGTATGCGCTTGTTATCCCTGGCGCAAACGACATTGTTGCCAGCAGCGTAGCAAGCAGCATTGTTGCTGCTATTCCGATTCCTTTCGGTTTCGTTGTTCCTGTGTTCATGTTTTATTCCTCCATATTGGTTGTATTCTATCTCCCCGGAGGCACGACCAAAACCTTAAGTAAACATAAGGCGTAACGTGATCATGCCTTCGGGCGATTGTTCTGTGGGGT
>DAOVGE010000115.1 GCA_030672605.1 Methanosarcinales archaeon | reverse complement strand
CCAGATCATCCTGCAAACTGTCGAGATACTTCCTTGCCGCCTGCCCGCAGATGTCCTGGGCAAGAATCTCCCGTTCGAGATCTTCTATGCTATTGACTGCGTCATCGTTGATCTCGACTTCAATAATCAGTTTTCGTTCAGGCATGTACGATTGGATGGGCGATGTTTTTATTAAGACTTGTTACGAATCGTCCGAGAATGAATACTGTGCCATAGTAAAAACTGGTCCCAATTTCTTTCAGTCGGAAAGGATTGAACAGCATTGGAAATCATCACGAGTCTGTTCTATAGTGATCCGGTAATCGACACAATTCACTGATTTCTCAGATAGTGCCATGCCCGCAAGTTCTATGAATGTTGAGATTGGGGTGAGAGACAGCAAGAGTCTCTGCTGACCCATCACAAATATTAAAGTACACGGCAATCATTATGTATGGAAATACAAGAGTGATGCCATGACAATCGAATACCCGTTCATTACAGAAAAAGCAACTATACAACTGGAGGAGGACAATAAACTCCAGTTCATCGTAGACGTGAATGCAACCAAGAACCAGATCAAAAGAGATATTGAAGGGATCTACGGGTTCGATGTAGCTTCAATCAGGACAATGATCACGCCAAAGGGCAAGAAGAAAGCGATCGTAACGTTCGTGAAAGATGATGCGGCAAATGATCTTGCCACCAGAATAGGGTTATTTTAGGTGAGTAGTAATGGGAAAACGACTTATATCACAGAACAGGGGGCGCGGAACGCCGACATACACGGCACCCTCTCACAAGTACAAGGCAAAGCTTACTCACCCGCGCATGAGCGACACCACAATCGTTGCGGAGGTTGTTGAGATTCTACACGACCCAGCAAGATCCGCGCCGATAGCACGGATTTCTTTCGGAAACGGCGAAGAACGTCTGATTCTTGTATGTGAGGGGACGTCTGTCGGGCAGGAGATCGAATGTGGCATAGGGGCTGAGATCAAGCTTGGAAATACGCTGCCACTGGCTGAGATTCCAGAGGGCACGCCTGTATGCAACATCGAATCTCATCCTGGAGATGGTGGGCATTTTGCAAGGGCTTCCGGCACTTATGGGCTTCTGGTCACCCACGATCTTGGTAAGACGCTGGTGCAGATGCCATCCGGATTGATGAAATGGCTGCACCCGCGCTGCAGAGCAATGATCGGCGTGGTTGCTGGTGGCGGTCGTACTGACAAGCCATTTGTTAAGGCAGGCAAGAAGTTCCACAAACTCAAGACCCGCGCAGCGAAGTATCCACGCACGAGTGGAGTTGCCATGAATGTGATCGATCACCCATTCGGTGGCGGCAATCGGAAGCATCCCGGACGACCAAAGAGCGTGAGCAGAAGGACACCTCCAGGTCGGAAGGTCGGGAGCATCGCATCGAGGCGTACCGGGAAGCGTTAGAGTACGGGGTGGCAAAACATGGTTAAGAAGACAAAGAAGAAGATACCGAGAAGGAAGGGCGAATTCACGTACCGGGGGCATACTGTCGAAAGCCTGAAGAAGTTGTCCATGGATGAGTTTGCGGATCTGTTACCTGCATCTCAGCGCAGAAAGATTCGAAGAGGTTTCAACGACAGGCATAAGCAGTTGATGCAGCGTGTCAAGGACGGAGACACCATGATACGGACACATCTCAGAGACATGATCATTCTTCCGGACATGATTGGAATTGAACTCGAAATCCACGACGGCAAACAGTTTAATAGAGTATCGGTGCAACCTGAGATGATTGGTCATTACGTCGGCGAGTATTCGCTTACCCGGCATATTGTGAGACACGGTAGCGCGGGTGTCGGTGCGACAAGATCAAGCAAGTTCGTGCCGCTTAAGTGATGTGATGTGAAATATGATGCGCTGCGGAACAGTGATCAAATAGCGATTAAGCGGCAGATCAGCAGAAAAATACACCGAAAAATCACGATAAGGAGATACAATGTCAAGGGTCAAGTATTCACGCAAGTCAGATCCGACGAGATCATCAAAAGCGATGGGGTATGAACTGCATATCTCACCAAAGCACTCGAGGGAGATATGCACAACGATCAAGAATATGCGCACACCAGCTGCGAAAGGGTACCTCGAAGACGTAATTGCGTTCAAGCAGGCAGTTCCGTTCAGACGCTATAACCACGGCGTCGGACACCGTCGTGGCAAGATGGCTGCGGGCAGGTATCCGGTACGTGCGGCATCTGAGATACTCAAGGTTCTCACCAATGCTGAGAACAGCGCCGAGGACAAAGGTCTCGAGCCCGACCGCATGAGAATATCACACGCTGCATCAAAGAGAGGCAGAACGATCCGTGGAATCATGCCACGCGCCATGGGGCGTGCAACTGCGAAGAACACCGAAACGGTGACAGTTGAATTGATCCTGGAGGAGTTGTAACATGGCAGTCGAACGAAAGTTTGTGCAACAAGGTCTCACCAAGGCGAGAATGGGTGAATACTTTGCCAGACAACTCAATCGTGCGGGTTACGCCGGAATGACGATGAACAGGACGCCGATGGGAACTCAGATCACGATTTTTGCGGAGAAACCTGGAATGGTTATTGGAAAGGGCGGAAAATTGGTTCGCCAACTGACAAGGGATCTGAATCAGTTTTATGCTCTTGATAATCCGCAGATTGATGTGCAGAATGTGAATGTCCCGGAGCTGAATGCGCAGTTGATGGCATCACGGATCGCAAGCGCGCTCGAGCGCGGCTGGTACTTCAGAAAGGCGGCACACTCAACGCTCCGCAGAATTATGGAATCAAGGGCGCTTGGGTGCAGGATTGTGCTCTCCGGAAAGCTTACAGGTCCGAGATCGCGGGTTGAGAAGATCGTCGATGGCTATATCGTGCATGCCGGGAAGCCGGCGGAGCAGATCGTTCAGCACGGTTTTGCAACAGCGGTCATGAAGCTCGGCACAATCGGATGCAGCATCCAGATCGTGCTGCCGGGTACCGTGCTGCCGGATGTCTTTGCCCTCGTAGAGGTCGAACCACCTGAGGATGTAGCTGCAGATGTGAGTGAACTATCTGCCGGGTCGGTGGTTGCGGAAGACACCCCTACTGTCGAGGAGATCGTTTCTGACGAGGCACCGGACATTGAGGATGCAATTGAGGAACTACCTACAGAAGCTATAGAGGAGGCACCTGTTACTGGGGTGGTAGAGGCGCCCGTTGCAGAGGAAATCGTTGTTGAGGAGACACTCAGCACCGCAGAAACCGTTGCCGAAGAGGCTCTTGACACTGTGGACGTTACCGGGGAACCGGAGCTATCCACAATTGAGGAAACTGTCGCCGACGAGGTGACGACACCAAGCATTGAGTCTCCAGGTGAAACAGAGGGCATCCCCGATGACGCCAACACAGACACCACACAACCAGAACAATCTCCAGGTGAAACAGAGGGGTTGCTTGCTGACAAGCCAGAGACCCGCAATGTCGATGGCGCCTGGGAGCACAGGCACGATGGTATTGACTGGCATGTGATGGCGGTCGTACACAAGAAGACAGAGGAGGCTTGAGCAGATGGCGATGTTGAGATCAGAAGAGATCAGGAACATGAGCCCGCACGAGATGCTCGACGAGCTTGAATCACTGCACCTGGACCTGATCCGAGAACGCGCGCTTGCCGCAACCGGCGGCGCGCCCGAGAACCCCGGGTTGATCGGGAACCTGAGGCGTACCATTGCGCAGATCAAGACGATTCAGAACGAGAGAGGATTATGACACACGCAATCACGCCCGAGAACGTGGTATTCCATACCTTAATCGGTCTCGAGACCGCGGTTGTGGATAGTTCAAACGCTGACATGATCGGAATTGCGGGTACGGTGGTTGATGAGACAAGAAACACGCTCATAGTCAATTCACAATCCCCGTCCTATTCGGGCGATTGCGGGTTGGGCGCACGGTTCTCTGACAAGATCGTCCCGAAATCACATACTACATTCATCTTCGGTCTGCCGGACGGCAGCAGGACCAAAATCGACGGAGGATTGCTGGTCGCACGTCCGGAAGACAGAATTGCAAAGAAATTAAGGAGTAATCGATGACCAGAAATATTGGATTGAGTGTGCCTGTGCCTGCAACGGAATGCGATGACCCGAATTGTCCGTTCCATGGCACACTTCCGGTTCGCGGGCAGACGCTGGATGGTGTTGTCATCAGTTCCAGGATGGGCAAGACCGTAGTGGTCGAGCGCAATTACGAGAAGAAAGTATTCAAGTATGAGCGGTACGAAAAGCGCAGATCGAGAATCCACGCCCACAACCCGCCATGCATCAATGCAAAAGAAGGCGACGTCGTCAGGATCGCTGAATGTCGCCCGATTAGCAAGACCAAGTCCTTTGTGGTGGTGGCGCGGGCATGAAAGGCATCCGTGCATCAATGACCCGCCCGCTCAACACCGGCGCGAAACTGAACTGCGTGGACAACACCGGCGCACGGGTTGTCGGAGTCATCTCGGTTGTGGGGTACCGCGGCGTGAAGAACCGCTATCCAAAAGCCGGAATCGGGGACATGCTCGTTGTATCTGTGAAGAAAGGGACTCCGGATATGCGCAAGCAGATCATGCGTGCTGTTGTGATTCGGCAGAAGAAGGAGTACAAACGCCCGGACGGGATGCGTGTCTCCTTTGAGGACAATGCAGTGGTGATCACCGACGACGACGGCATACCAAAAGGAACAGAGATCAAAGGACCGGTCGCAAGAGAGGTGGCAGAGCGGTTCCCGAAGATAGCATCAGCAGCGTCGATCGTCGTTTGAGCGGATCAGGGATCTTTACTTTTTTCGTATGTGTTCAGCTGAGGCGGAAAAACCACAAGATTTCACGAGATTAACACAGAAATCTTGTGGAAATCTGTGTAGTCTTGTGGGACACTGCCGATTTTTCCAGTGAGATCGCCATGCCCTTAGATTCTACCGCAGAGTGCGCAAAGGAACGCAGAGGGTTGAAAACGGTCTCAAAATTCTGCGTCCCCCGCGGTGGTAAATCACTTGATTTTCAGATAGTGCCATCTTGTGGTTAGCTAAGTAACCGCGCACGAATAACCGGTACATTTAAGGCAATACCTCTCGAAACTACTTCCTATCAACCCGTTTCACCACAAAATTCGCAATCTCTGTGCACTCTGTGTTCTCTGTGGTTCAACCTATGAGATAATCTAAAGAATATATTATGAGAAATAAAACCACAGAGAGCACAGAGGACACAGAGAGGGGTTTTTTGGAGTCGCAGAATATGTCCACGAAGAAGTTAATTTTGTTCAGGTTAATTATGCGCGATTACTAAACACGTACCTTTTTTCTGGTCGGTGAATGTGAATAAAGCTCCAAAGCTCTCACGCAGCAAGAGCGATTCACCGATCCACATTTCCCACGAGAGCGCTCGCAAGCATGATCGCGTCCGAATACTTCGTCTTCACCCTCGAGGTATCCACAAAGACCACCTCGTCTGTGAGTACAGGTGCGCCAAACCCGCCGCCACCGCCAAGAAACGTGAGGGTGCGAAAGATCAGGTTGCCAGTGATCCCATCAGGCGCAAGGATGAAGTTTGCATCCCCGACCGCATCCTCTATCAGAATCCCGTAGTGCTCAGCATCAATTCCGAGTGCACGAAGTCTCTCTGCAACAATTTCGCCGTCAGCTAAACTCTGATCCACAATCTCGCTTCTGCCACGGTCCTCGAATCTTCCGCCCGAGATCACTGCTACTTTTGCTCTCACGCCAAACCGCGCGATATAGGATGCACCCTCGCATGCCAGATCGATTCTGTCCCGGGCGGTGTTCCCCTCGTCAATTCCGACCGGCGCAAGGAAGAAAGGCGTTCTGTTAGCGGTCGTGAGAAGAGATAGTCTCCGCAGTCTCGCAACCCCGAGCGCGCTTCTGAGGTGTGCGAGTGTCTTTGTTGCGCTGAGCGTGCCGCGGACGCAGGCATCAATCTCTCTGTCCATGAGCATCCGCACCAACTCTTCTTCCGGGCTTTCCGAATAGATGATCTCGAGATCGGTCTCAATTCCTGTCGCGCGTGATCCTTCAGAGTCCCGGATCAGAACAACATCAGCAAACTTGCAGGCACTCTCAATGTCTCTCTGTGCTGATTCGCTAACATCGCCGACCCCAATTCCGACGCGGGCTCTCTGTGCCCTCGCACGCTCGGTTATCGTCTCAATCAGGTTCATGGCTCCCTTCTGCCGTACCTATCACTTCCCGAACCGTCCTGATCAGATCCTTGACCTCATAAGGCTTGGAGATAGCTCCTGAGAAACCGTACTTTCGGTAGTCCAACATCATCGGGTCATTCGCGTAACCGCTCGAGACGATCGCTCTGGCACCAGGATCGATTCGGATCAGTTCTCTGATGACATCCCCCCCACCAATCCCGCCCGGGATTGTGAGGTCGACGATCACAACATCGAACGCATGGTCTGAACCCCTGGCTTCTCTGTACATCGCAATCGTCTCAGCACCATCTCCTGAGAACTCGACGACGTATCCGAAACGCACGAGGATCATGCCGAGAAGCTCTCTTATATCTTCTTCGTCATCCAGTACCAGAATCCGTCCACTGGCAATGGCGCCGGCATCACCGGCACCGTGATCGTCCCCCACCGCGGTCTCCGGAGCCGGTTCTGCCGGTACACCCTCTTTCGCAGCCGGGAGATAGACATAAAACGTCGATCCCAAACCGACCGTGGATTCGACGGTCAGGTATCCACCGTGTTTTTCGATGATGGAGTGCGCTGTTGCAAGCCCGAGACCAGTCCCCTCCTCTTTGGTCGTGAAGAACGGATCAAATATCCGGTTGATCTGCTCTTCGGGGATGCCGGCTCCCTCGTCTTTGATTGATATCCTCACGTAGTCCCCCCCGGCAAGCGGTATGGGATCTCCCGCCTCGCCAGCTGCCGTCCCAATCTTCACGTTCTCGCACTTGACCCGGATCGTGCCGCCATCAGGCATCGCCTGGCAGGCATTGATTATGATGTTGCTTACGACCTGACCGATCTGCCCCTCGTCAGCATCCACGCTCATGAAATCGTCCGGTATCTTGAACTCGCACTGCACATTAGAGCCCCGTTGTGCGAAGATTGCGGAGTCCTCGATCAGCTTTGCGATCCGGATTGTTCTCTTGATGGGCTCTCCACTTCTGGAGAATGCAAGTAACTGCAAGGTCAGATCCCTTGCACGAAGCGACGCCTTCTCTGCATCGAAAAGCATCCTGAACAGCTTTCCATTTGGGTCTGCAATCGTCTTTGCAATAGAGATGTTGCCAAGAGTTATGGTCAAGAGGTTGTTGAAGTCGTGCGCAATCCCTCCGGCAAGAATCCCCAGCGATTCCATCTTCTGCGCATGATATACCTGTGCAATCGTCGCATTCAACTGTTCGTTTGCGTGTTTCAGTTCAGCGGTCCTCTCCGCCACCCGTTCCTCCAGTTCCTCGTTTACTCGGTGCATCCGCTCATCGAGCCGCTTGCGCTCTGTGATGTCACGAGCAATTGTCAGAAAGATTTTTTTAGCTCCAATCTTGAGAAATCCCCCGGTGATCTCCACGGGCAGGATTGCCCCATCTTTCCTCTGCTGGTTCACTCCAAAGATCGATTCTTTCTCTATACTATTCCGAACTTTCTGGAAGGCTTCGTATCCTGTTGATTCTGCATCAATCTCCCCGACGGTCAGTTTTAGTAATTCTTCTTTGCTGTAGCCGAGTGATTCACAAGCAGCCTGATTGACATCCACGAACTTCCCGGTCTCATCAGTCAGGAATATAGCGTCTTTAGCAGTCTCAAACAGCACCCTGTATTTTTCTTCCGACTCTGAAAGTGCCTCTTCCATCTGCTTGCGCTCGGTTACGTCCTTCACCGTTCCAATCGCTGCCGGCTTACCCAGATACTCGGTGAGCCCAACGGTCATACGAACGGTGGTTCGCGTATCCTCGCCCTTCCGTATGCCACGAAACTCATATTCCATGGGCACATCTTTCCCTGCAATCATCCGAGTGTAGCGATCCGCAACCATATCCCTGTCCTCTGGCGCAACAAGTTCTCCGAAATTCATTCTTCGGATCTCCTCCACTGTGTAGCCCGGTATTCTGGCAAATGCCTCGTTGACAAACTTAAGCTCCCCGTCCTGGATAAGGAATACGCCATCCTGGATATTCTCAATTAGGGTGCGGTACTTCTCCTCGCTCTCGCGCAGAGCCGCCTCCGCGATCTTGCGCCTGGTTATGTCCCTAACCGTAGCCTGCAAAAATTTTTTGCGATCGAGTTCCACCTTGGTCAGTAAAACATCAGCAAAGAATTCCTCTCCGTCCATCCGTCTGTGTTTCCACTCAAAGGAATGCGACCCCTTCTCCATTGCGATCGCCATCGCTTTCTGAGATTCTGGCAGGGACCGAGATCCATCCGGCTGGTATTCAGGAGAGATGTCAGCCGGAGTCATGGAAGTGAACTCTTCCTCGTCTTTGCATCCAAGCATCTCCAGAGTGGCGGAATTTCCGCTGAAGAATCCTCCTTCGGGCGTCAGCATCATGATTGCGTCTCTGGACGAATCGTAGAGGGCTCTGTGCATAATCTCGCTCTCCCGGAGCGCATCTTCCATCGCTCTGTGCTCGGTTATGTCCTTCACCGTTCCAAGTGCTGCCGGCTTACCATGATAATCGATAAGTCCGACAGTCATGTGGATGGTGATTCGCGTATCCTCGCCCTTCCGTATGCCATGAAACTCATACTCCATAGGCACATCTTTCCCTGCAATCATCCGGATGTAGCGATCCGCAACCATATCCCGGTCCTCTGGCGCAACAAGATCCCCGAAATTCATCCCGAGGATCTCCTCCCCTGTGTAGCCGGGTAGTCTCGCAAATGCCTCGTTGACAAACTTAAGCTCCCCGTCCTTGATAAGGAATACTCCATCCTGGATATTCTCAATTAGGGTGCGGTACTTCTCCTCGCTCTCCCGGAGCGCGTTCTCAATGGCTTTACGTGCTTCTTCCATCTCGATGTCGTGGAGGGCAAACGCGATGTCGGAAGCAACCTCCTCGAGGAGTTCTTTCTCATCGTTGTCGGCAGCGACATCGATATCAACGGCAAGCGCGATTGCGAGTAGCCCAAAGAGCCTTCCTGCATGTTCGACACGGATGATCACAGTTGCGTTGTCGATATAAACGCTCCTGAAGGTGCAATCTTTGCACTCCATGGATTTGTCAACGATCGTAATCCTCTCTTTCTGGGTAAGCGCGTCTTTGAAACACTGTGAAGGACTCCTGCCAACCATATCCTCGCAGAATTGAGAGGGATCGCGTCTTGAGTCGGAACCCAGGACCATCTCGAAGGTTGCATCATCCCGTAGGAGCCCAAACCACGCGGCATCGTAGCCCCGCGCCTCTAACAGGATGTCACAGGCGTTCCGGAGGAGGCTGTCCCGGTCTGTCTCAGATACGATTAACTGATTAACATTCCTGATGGCTTTAAGAACGCTGTTCAGGCGCTCAATACGATCTTCAGCAAGCTTGCGCTCGGCGATCTCTCGTTTCAGTCCGGTGTTTGCTAAAGCGAGTTCAGCGGTGCGCTCTTTCACACGGGACTCCAGTTCGTCGTGCGACTCCTGGAGCGCGTCTTTTGCCCGCACGAGTTCGATTGCCTGCGCGCCCAGCCTTGCGATAACCTCAACAGTCTGCGATAGCGCGGTTGTATAATTCCGGACCACGTCTTCGTTGACCACACGCATCTTCTTTGCTTCTGCCACCAGCCGGTCCGGATCCACGTCGATCTGTGCAGCGATTTCTCTGAGTTCCTTCAATTGCTCGGAGGAGAACTCCTCTGTTATGAATTGTCCCATGAACATCGTTGCTTTGCGCTCACCATCGATTATGATTGGCGCGGCAAAGTGGGCGCCGTGCGCGAAACAGCGCATAAGCACAGGCGCGTCCGACTCGAGGACTTTTTGACCCATATCTGCAAATGACTGGAAACAGCACCGCATCCCTACTTTAGTTGACTGGATCAGCGAACAAAAACCGGTTGGGTTGCTGAAACGGGTCAGAGCATCCCCCTCCGGTGAAAAGATCACTGAAGATGTGCAGATAACCTTTGCAAATCCGTCCTGAATGTCCTGAAGCTCGTTAAAGTCGATTAATTCCTGCAATGGCAATGGTTCTCCCATCATTTCCTCCTGTTCCAGCCAGTTCCCTGTCCCGTTTTGATTTTTCATCCGGCGACATGCTGGGGGGCACAACAGTTTTTGTTTCGTACCAGATGAATAAAAAGATTTGGTTGATGACCCCTGGGATGTCACAAGAAGTATTACGATCATGCGTGACTCAATGTGGATTGGAGATTTAGATTATGCCGGACAAACTCGGCGGCGCACACAGCACCGTAATCAGCGGACGAACCGGAAAGAAGGTAGTGAGAATCGTAGCAAAACATCCGTTGGTGAAGCGGATCGTTCCCACGGTTATCAGCGTCAAGGGGCACGCCGGCGGGAAGACCACAGCCAAGGTGCTGCGCCCCGATGCGCGAGGCAATCTCCGTCTCTTGATCTCATCCGGAACATCAGCACAGGAACTGCGCATCGTAACGGCTGTGGGGAATTTTGAGCAGGGGGACTTGCTCAGGCGCGAGCTGAATGAGATGCTTTCGGATGCGCTGGACCTCTGAAGGCGTTCGTTTCGTCTGCTTGCGTTGTTGCATGCAAGATTTTTGGGCGGCGTACCCTAAACCGAGACCTGTTCATTCATTGAATTGTATGTGTTTAGCTGAGGCAAAAAACCACGAGATTTCACGAGATTAACACAAGAAGATAGTAGTACCTACAAGATATTGGTAATATGTTTGCATTTTACTGATTCTGATGGATTCTGTGGTTTTCAATCTTTGCGCCCTCGCGTCTTTGCGTTTTTATTCTCCAATTTAACGAGAAAGGCGCAAAGACGCGAGAGGAGGTCATCCTTATCGTCACGTCTTTTACGTGTGTCAACACATCAATGACACATTTACAAAAAAGCTCAGTTTGTGGCGGTGCGAAGTATAACGCAAAGTCGCAAGGTCGCAGAGACGCAAAGCTGAGGGAGATGCGCCCGCGTTTTTTTCACATACGCGAGGGAGCTACCGTTAGCGACCACAGAAAGCATCAGAAATAGGCATTCACATCCCGCCCCCCTACTTTCTCGTGGAAATCTGTGCAATCTTGTGGTTAGCTAAACACGTGCATTGAATTTGAATATGCTTAAGCATCCTACGGAATTTTCTAGATACATCTTGTTATAGGCGGGTAACCTGAAATCCGTGCTCAATCCGTGTAACTGGCTGCGTAGTCAATAGCTTATAAAGAATGTACTCACTAACGTGCGGCAAACAGATACCCCCCAATCTGTGGCTAAAAGCCCTTATCAGCCACTGATTTACACAGATTACACTGATTTTATCCACAAATTGTTGAGCATGTGCCTTATAAAACCGAATATGGCTACCAAAACGCCGCAACTTCTCGGACATACGGAAGAGGCGGTCGCTCAGCGCTCCCCGGATGATGCCAGCGGCATGCTACCGGGC
>DAOVGE010000146.1 GCA_030672605.1 Methanosarcinales archaeon | reverse complement strand
TAAGCACGTAAGATCACGCAAGCACAATTCATCTACGAGACGCTTGCAACGCGAATTACCAAAGAGCCTTACGTTTCACCGAAAACCGGGGCACAGGTGACTGTCAACTCTCAAACACCCGGTAACATCACACCTCCGGATTCACCACATCGCCGATCAAATCAGGTCATGCAAAATCTTCGGAAAGCGAAGTTTTAAAATGCCCGGGCGTATCATATAGCATCATGACAGAAAAAACATCCAGACTTTCAGGATTCTACAAACTTACGCCGGAAGAGCGGCTCAGAATCGTCAAAGACTTTGCCGATCTTACCGATGAGGACATTTCACAATTGACCGCAGGACTATATATCGAGCAGGCAGACCGGATGATTGAGAATGTTATATGCATGGTCTCCCTCCCATTGGGAATCGCAACCAACTTCCTGATAAACGGAAAGGACTATCTCATCCCGATGGCTCTCGAGGAGCCGAGCGTCGTTGCTGCCGCATCCAATATCGCAAAAATCGCCAGAGTGAAGGGCGGTTTTCACACATCAAGCGATGAACCTGTGATGATCGGGCAGATACAGATCGTGGATGTGAAGTACGTTGAGATGGTCCTGCAGAAGATCTCTTATCGAAAGGATGAGATTCTCGAGAAGGCAAACGAGCAGGATCCGATGTTAGTCAAGCTCGGGGGCGGGGCAAAGGATCTCGAGGCGAGGGTTCTCGAGACTGACTGCGAAACGATGGTTATCGTGCATCTTCTTGTCGATTGCAGGGATGCGATGGGTGCAAATGCGGTCAACACGATGGCAGAAGCTGTTACGCCGATAATTAGTGAGTGCTGTGCTGGGAATGGGCGAGTGCTCCTGCGGATCATCTCGAATCTCGCAACGCACCGTCTCTCGCGGGCGCACGCCGTCTTCGACAGAGACACGCTCGGCGGAGAAGGTGTCGTTGATGACATCGTGAAGGCGTACGCGTTCGCAGACGCTGATCCCTACCGGTGCGCAACATACAACAAAGGCATCATGAACGGCATCGATTCTGTCGCCATCGCAACCGGAAACGATTTCAGAGCCGTGGAATCCGGAGCACACGCTTATGCTGCCATGTCCGGATACAAACCGTTAATCAAGTGGACAAAAGATGAGAACGGGGATCTCAATGGAGAAATAGAGCTTCCGCTGGCAATGGGGATCGTTGGTGGCGCAACATCGTCCAACCCGGTTGCGAAAACCGCTCTGAAGATCACCGGGGTTGCGACTGCGAGGGAACTCGCGGAGATTGCCGCTGCGGTCGGGCTGGCGCAGAATCTGGCTGCGCTCCTTGCGCTTACAACAGAAGGCATCCAGCGCGGGCATATGTCGCTTCACGCTCGCAACATCGCGATCATGGCAGGCGCGGAAGGCGAGATGATTGACAGGGTCGCCGCAATCATGGTGGAAGAGGGTGTGGTGCGGCAGGCGAGGGGGGAAGAGATCCTCGCAGAGATTAGGGGTGGCTGAAAAATCCGATGAACGATCAAACCCCGCCGCAATACAACTTCACGTACAGCGATTACGCAAGCGAGCCTGAGCCAAAATCGAAACCGGAGATCATACTTATCGGAACAGCGCACGTCTCAAACAAGAGCGTCGAAGAGGTAAAGGAGGCAATAGCCAGGGAGCGCCCCGATATTGTTGCAATCGAACTATGTCCTGGCAGATATGCCGCGTTGAAAGGCGAAACCAGGGACATATCGGCAAAAGACATCCTGAAGGGGGGCAACATGACTCTCTTTCTGGTCCATTCCCTTCTGGCGTACATGCAGAACAAGATCGGATCAGAGATGAATGTAAAACCGGGTTCCGAGATGATAGCGGCGATCGATGCCGCAGAGGGGCTTGGACTCGAGATTGCTCTCGTCGACCGGGACATCAACGTGACGCTCCAGCGATTCATCGGCAAGATGGGTTTCTTTGAGAAATTGAAGATGCTCGGCGCACTGGTGGGCTCGCTCTTCGGGTTCGGTGGAAAAGAGATTGACATAGAGAATATCACTGAGGAGGATATCGTCACCCAGTTGATATCCGAACTCAAGCAGTTCTCACCGACCACTGCAAGCGTGTTAATCGAGGAGAGGGACGCATTCATCGCGAAGAACCTTCTCAAAATCAAAGAGAAGGGGCAGATGGTTGCAATCGTCGGAGCGGGTCACAGGAGCGGAATCACAAAGTATCTCGAACATCCTGAGACTCTGCCAGAGATCGGCGAGCTGCTCGAGATACCAAAAAAACGTTTCAACTTCGGAAAGATCGTCGGATTTGGGCTGATCCTTCTCGTTCTTGCGACGTTCGCATTGCTTCTCCTGACCGCGCCACTCGATGTCCTGCTCGTTGCATTCGGATACTGGTTCATAATCAACGGCGTCCTCTCCGGGCTCGGCGCACTGATCGCCCGCGGGCACCTGTACTCCGTCCTGACCGCATTCAGTGTCGCATGGCTCACCTCACTGAACCCGATGATTGCGGCGGGCTGGTTCGCTGGTGCTGTTGAGGCAAAGATGCGCAAACCGACTCCCGAGGATCTCCACACAATCTCGAAAGCTGAGACGCTTCAGGAGCTGATGAAGAACGATCTCTTCCGTGTGATACTCGTTGCAGCGCTTGCGAACCTCGGAAGCATGGTGGGAACAGGCGTAGGCGCGTATGTGGTGTGGCATGTCAGCGGAATTGATATCGACATGATCAAAACCGGCGTCATGGGCGTTCTTGGGATCTGATTGGATCGTATGTGTTTAGCTGATGCGGAAAAACCACGAGATTTCACGAGATTAACACAGAAATCTTGTGGAAATGTTATACTTCGCACCGCCACAAACTGAACTTTTTTGCAAATGTGTCAGTGATGTGTTGACACACGCGAAAGACGTGACAATAGAGATGACACCCTTCGCGCCTTTGCGTCCTTGCGTTGAATTGAAGAATAAGAACGCAAAGACGCGAGGGCGCAAAGATTAAATAAAC
>DAOVGE010000003.1 GCA_030672605.1 Methanosarcinales archaeon | reverse complement strand
ACACGTAAATCCGCAAAAACAATTTTCTAAAACTCACCACAGCCCCATGACCCCAAAATCACAGAAATGGATGCAACTCCCGCGCAACATCGCGATCGGACACGGCATCATAGCCGACACCGCCAGGATGTGCACCGAACTCAAACTCGGGCAGCGTGCACTCATCGTAACAGGCAGAAAGACGCGAGAGATTGCTGGCGAGTCCGTATCAGAGATCCTCGCAAGCGACGGATTCGCAACAGATATCGCAATCGTCACAAACGCCGATCAGGAGAACATCGACAGCGTGATAGAAACAGCAGAGAACACCTCATTCCTCGTTGGAGTCGGCGGCGGCACAGTGATCGATGTTGCGAAACTCGCATCGACTATACTTGATACCCCCTTCTTGAGCGTGCCAACAGCGGCGGCACACGACGGCATCGCATCGATGCGTGCATCGATCGCAAGAGACGGCGACACCGTCTCGGTTCCGGCACAGGCGCCCCTGGGAATAATCGCTGACACAGAGATTATCGCACATGCCCCACATCGTTTTCTTGCGGCAGGATGTGGTGATCTCATCTCGAATTACACCGCGATTCTGGACTGGCAGCTTGCGCACCGGCTCAGGAACACGCCGTACAGCGAGTATGCTGCGACGCTGTCCCGGATGACCGCGCAGATCGTAATGGACCGCGCAGAGACGATCAAACCCGAACTTGAGGAGTCTGCGAGGCTTGTTATCAAAGCACTCGTCTCAAGCGGTGTTGCGATGAGTATTGCCGGCTCATCCATGCCAGCGTCCGGATCAGAGCACAAGTTCAGCCATGCGCTGGACCGAATCGCTCCGGAGCCAGCCCTGCATGGCGAACAGTGCGGCGTCGGAACGATCATGATGATGTATCTGCATGGCGGAGACTGGCAGCAGATCAGGGATGTGCTGCACAGGATCGGCGCACCCACAACCGCTGCAAAACTCGGTGTTCCGGCTCAGTGCATAATCGATGCGCTCGTTCATGCGCACGAGGTGCGTCCCGAGCGCTACACGATTCTCGGAGCCGGGCTTAATCGGGAAGCAGCAGAGAATGTGGCGAGAATTACTGGAGTCGTTGGTTAGTATTATCCACGCATCTCATGGCTTTCAAGATATTTGGCTGGAGTCTGGACCTTGACCTTTCCTTTTTCTTTGAAATGTCTCGTGTTCCACGTGATAAAAGTATCACAATTCGCTTCTTCACATAGCCATAAAATCTCGGAATCTTTGTATCCCATTTGTTGCCCCATATATGCCAAACAATTATCTATCACGTTTTTAAAAAAACTACGTGATTCTCTATATTCTTTAAAATCGGGATATATTATTTTCAAGGTCTTGTCTCGATGAAAGTCGGTAAAGGTGGTTTTAACGTCTAAATTTCGAGCAGCTGAAAGTACGCCACATATCTCTAAAATATTGAAGATTGTTGTGCATCTGACAATGCTTGATGTTTCTTCCATGAATTTCCTACTCATCAACGCCTTATCATCATTTGGATCTAACAGATCCCGAATAAAGACGTCCGTGTCGATGCAAATCATTATCTTCTGCCTCTAAGTTCATCCATAATCTCATCAACCGTCTTCTTACCATATAATTTACCCCATCCCTCAGATTTCAGGATTTCTGAGCATTTTCTCCGGATTTCCAAATACGCCTCGTCTTCGAATCTTATATTATCATTCAAATATGCGTCAATGAAATCGGGTATGCCTCTTGTTTTCTTGATTGGAGGATAACCTACTTTTAAATGTTTTAAATGTGATGAATCCACCAATGGAGCTCCTGTAGTCGTGCGAGTGGGTGCGCCTGCAAGATTGGAAGATGAGAGACCCATCCCGTTTAACCGAAACGAGGGGGTGAAATCTTCGGGTTGGTGGGTGTGTATATCAGGGGCGATGTGTCTGTACACGTCCATTCTTTCAAAAATGAGGTACGGAGATTCGGTATCTGTCCCCCATCTAATATTTTGTTCCATTTAAAATCCTCCTGCGAGTGTTGTCAATCGTTTTTAGATTCCTGTTCACCGATATAAATTGTTCCATGCTCTTTTTCCCAATTAGAGATCGATTCATTCAACCAATTTGAAAACTGTTTTGCAGAAGCTAATGACATTACAACCGATGTTTGCACTTCTCGCTCCAGAACCAGTCTGTCGTCATCCTCTACTATATCCTCTTTATAAAAAAATATCCGGAGATCATATATTCCAAAAACGCCTCCGAATGCCCCTGTTGTATAAAATTGCTTGTACTCCGGAGCATCTATCTTCTTTATCGCCGGTTCGACTTCTTCGCCATCGGGTAATATAATTGTCATAGTCATTTCAAAGTCCTCGATTGGAGATATGTTTATATGCAGTAATTAAACTGTCGATACCTCAGATGGTTGATATGTCATCTATGCGCTCGTTCATGTGCATGCGGTGCGTCCCGAGCGCTACACAATTCTCGGAGCCGGGCTTAATCGGGAGCAGCAGAGAATGTGGCGAGGATTACAGGGGTCGTTGGTTAGTTCATAACTCATGACCGTCTGCAACATCCACAATCCCCAATCAGCCCACAGAGCAGCGGCAACAACCGATCAGCCACCATCACTCCCTCATAATTCTCACAATCAAAAATATTCCGACGAGATTTATGATGACAATCGGCACCGCGATCCGGAGCACTTTTGTCCATGCATCCTCCTGCCAGAAAGCCAGTCCCGCCGATTCCGCCTGTTCTCCCCGCTTCCGACTCTCTGGCACATCCGGAGCTACCAAAAAATCCCCTGCCGCAGAACAATCGACAACGTAATCAGAATCGAGAAACAACTCGTACTCATCAGCCTTTCCATTCCTTGTGACCTTGATCGTGTAGTTGTACCCCCTATTTAGACCTCTGAATATAAATTCGGAATCTGAGGTTCCCTCAACGATGTCTCCGCAGCCACGCACCTCAACATCCGCCACATCCTCCCCGGACCCTGTCAACACTCGCAAATCCGCATATCTTCCCACTGGCAGCGCATTTCCATCGCAAAGGGTATCTGAAGTGGGCAATCCCATCTGGCAGAGCAGCGTCGGTGCGATGTCTTCCTGCCCCGCTGTTGCGATTGTGCCCTCTGCGACTCCAATGCCACTGAATACGAGTGGTATCCTCTGGCTTTCCGGATATTTAGCGTACTTATCCGATGCATGCCCGCCATGAGCCGCGCTGTTGGTCGCAAATCCCATTCCATGATCCGCGGTCAGCACAAACAGCAGATCGTTACCTGCGCATCGCTGATACAGCCCGCGGATCGCATTGTCCGTGCCGTCGATCACCCGTGGGTATCCGGATGCGCCGAGGTGGTGCCCGGCTGAATCTACGGCTCCGACATTGATTATCATGATGAACGGGACATGGCTCTCGCAGAGATTCCGGGCGATTGCATCCGACACATCGATCGCCCACCGGTTGTATGCGACATATCGCTCAACGCCGTCCTTATCTCCGAGATACTCTGTGATATTGCTCCATTCAGCCATAAGATCATTGATATCGTTTGAAAGATCTTCATTCCCGTAAGGGTGAGCGTCGATTGCGATTCCAGGATTTGTGATCGAGTTCTTCCTGACATGCAGAATTATATCAAGTTCAGCGCACATCTCCTCGAAATCTCCGTTCTCCATTACTCCCACACAGAAATACCCATTCTCGTGTGCGATATCAAAGATCGTTCTCCTGCAAGCGACTGCAGGGGGCTTTGCGTCCACACACCCGGTCACAATCACCGAGTGTCCCGGATGCGTGCTCGTCACCGGGGCACGCACATCGATTACGCGCATGCCACCTCCGGCGATTGTGAGGAGATTCGTGCAGTCTGCCTTTTCGAGCGTCGAATTGTCGAGTGCGTGCGGAGTGAATTCAGGATAGCAGTACGATGAGCCGAGACCATCAATTATCAGCAGCACACAGCCGTTGTAGTCTGCGCGGTGTACCGTGATCTCGGTTGTGGCGCATGCGTGATCGGGAAGAAGCGAGAGTGGCAGCAGGAGTAGTGAGAGTAGCAAGAGTAGTGAGAGTAGCAGGGGTAACAATGGGGTTGGTATGGCTGGCAGGGTCCGTGTTTTCGGTGTTTTCAGGTGATCTTGGGATTTCTCTGATGCAGGCATGCTTAAACTACCTCTCCGTCCAGCATCCTGATCGTCCGCTCCGTCTTCTCGGCAAGATTCTGATCATGCGTGATCAGAACGACCGTCTTTCCCTGATTGTGCAACTCCTCGAGAATCTCAAAGACCATGGCTCCGGATTTCGTGTCGAGGTTTCCTGTTGGCTCGTCCGCGAGTATGATCTCGGGATCGTTTGCGAGCGCTCTTGCGATTGCGACTCGCTGCTGCTGACCTCCTGATAGCTGATTCGGAAAATAATTGAGTCTGTGCCCGAGTTCCAGAGATTCAAGAAGCAATTTCGCTTTTTCTTTCCGCTCGTCCACATCCACATCTCGGAGCACCATCGGGATCTCGACATTCTCGAGCACTGTGAACGTCGGTATCAGGTTGAACTGCTGGAACACGAATCCGAGCACCTCCCTTCGAACCCTTGCCCGTTCGCTCTCACTCATAGCAGAGACCTTGTTCTGCTTGATGTGAATATCCCCCATAGTTGGCGTGTCAAGGATCCCGATCTGGTACATGAGCGTCGATTTGCCGGATCCGGACGCTCCGATGATCGATACGAACTCGCCTTTGTTGATCGCCAGGCTCACATCCTTGACTGCAACAGCGGCTGCCTCCCCCTCTCCAAAGATCTTCCAGACATGCGTCAGTTCGATGATTGATTCGGTCATGGTGTCTCCTGCCGGTTGCAACAGAGCCATCGATCACTGGTTTCGTCGGCACTGGTTCCGGCTGTTTTGCTTTGCTTTGCTTTGTGGCAATGTTATGTCGCGGTGCGTGGTATTCAATTATTCGTGTCCAACGAAAAGGCTCTCGCAACCCGCAACCCGATCAGAAATTATTATTGCCACGCACAGCACATCTATACCCATGAATTCCAGAATACTCGACATAATCGACTCAAAAACTAGCGGTTCGCTGCGCATTCTCACTGATCTTGTGAGTATACCGACAATTGCGCCTCCCGGCGACAACTACGAAGAGATCGTTGATCACCTGATGCCGATGTTCTCGGATCTCGGGTTCGACGTTGAAAAGATATGCATCCCTGATGATCTGTTCAAGCAAAAGATGAAAAATCCGGAACTGCATGGGAAAAGGGCAAATCTGCACGCGTATCTTGATTGCGGCGCTGATCAGACGCTTGTGATCTACACGCATCTCGACGTGGTTCCTGTGGGCGATGGGGGCGGCGATGGTGGTGGCTGGACGGTTCCGCCATTTGACGGCACGGTCAGGGATGGCAGGTTCTATGCACGGGGCTCGGCTGACTCGAAGGCAGCGGTTGCCGCACTCCTGACCGCACTCTCTCTGATCCGGGAACTTGGTATAACGCCCGCATACAACCTCAACATCGCATTGACTACCGATGAGGAGGTTGGACCCTATTCGGGACTGTGCTATTTTGCGGACATCGGTCTCCTGTCTGGCGATTATTTTCTCTGCATGGACGGAGACAGCGACGATGTCGTAATCGGCACAAACGGGATACTCACGTGGCGGGTCGATGTCCTCGGAAGGTCGCATCACAGCGGAAGCGGTTTTCTCGGGGTCAATGCGCTCGAAAAATCGGTTGCGCTGATGGAGGGGCTGCTCCTGCTAAAGCGTGAGGTTGAGGTGAGGCGGTCAGCTATTCCGGGAAGCTCTGCGATCTTCGAGAAAATGGGTCTGACGCACATAAAACCGGTTCTGAACATCACGATGATTGAGAGTGGCGTAAAGGAGAACATAGTCCCTGGAAAATGTACCATACGGGGTGATCGCAGGGTTATACCCGAAGAGAGCTTCGACTGCGCAATCGATGAGATCAGAGCGGCGTTGGAGAATGCTGCGGACTCTGAGACTAAGTATGAGTTCACGTATGAGATCGGGTATCCGCCGATGTCCACTGACCCCAACCATCCGTGGATCGAGGCGGTTTTATCAGTTGCAAACGAGGTGTCCGATCGCAAAATTGAGCTCGCTGGTGCGCAGGGCAGTCTCGATGTCGCTTATGCGATCAAGATCACCGGACAGCCGGTCTGCTGCCACGGCGTCGGAAGGTTGCTCGAGAGCCGGGCGCATGCCGAGGATGAGAATATCAGAGTCGAGGATCTGGTGAGATATACCCGGTTTCTGGGGCTGCTCCTGACCGAATGATGCGTCAGAATATTGCAATCCGGGTGCGGGGGCAGGTGGTCGATTATTGGATTAACATGCAATTCTCAAAGTTGAGGTGGAAGCTGTGATTGGTGCGGACACTATTAGGATTGCTGTGCATGAGGTATTTATGCGATCATGTTGTTACGGTGAATAGCGTTCTGGAGCTGAATTGCTATGATCAAGAATACCCGCGTAATTGGATCTGCAATATCAGACGTTTCAATGGTCGTTGACATACGCAAAAGCCTTGTGGAGGGATTTTAGATGGACAAAGAAAAAATTATAAAGATAATCAGAGATGAAGTTTCGAAGGAATTTGGAGCAGAAAGGATCAAGGATATCGAATATTTTGGACCTTATGAAGAGGAGGATCTCGATGTGCTCGTTTATGTTGAGGGGATCGATGAGCGTAAGGATGGATTGGACGTAGGCATGCGACTGTCTGATATGTTCTATGAGATGGATCTCGATGTTCCGATTGCCATAATGAGGGCGAAGGAGGATGTGGGTGTGGAGGCTACGGCATGACCCGCCTGCTGCTGGTGGCTGCGGTGGCGCTCGTGGCGATGGTTGTGTGTGCGGGTGCGGCGACGGGCAGGTCACATCACTCGAGGCTCTGACGATCCTGCTGGCTGCGGTTGGCGCAATCGAGCTGTGACGGAGGACAACATCCATGGCGTGTGAGGTGAGGGCTTTCTTCCGGGTATGTGTTTAGCTGAGGTGAAAAAACGAGATTTCACAAGATTGACACAAGAAGGTGGTAGTCTTTCTCGTGGAAATCCGTGTAATCTTGTGGTTATACTTCGCACTGCCACAAACTGAGCTTTTTTGCAAATGTGTCAGTGATGTGTTGACACACGCGAAAGACGTGACAATAGAGATGACACCCTTCGCGCCTTTGCGTCCTTGCGTTGAATTGAAGAATAAGAACGCAAAGACGCGAGGGCGCAAAGATTAAATAAAC
>DAOVGE010000046.1 GCA_030672605.1 Methanosarcinales archaeon | reverse complement strand
CCCTTGCGCCCTCGCGTCTTTGCGTTTCTCTGATTTAACGAGAAAGTCGAGAGAGACGAGAAAGACGAAGGAGTGGCGCCCGCGATTGCTGCAACACGAGGGCGGGCTACTGCTATCGACCACAGAAAACGGCAGAACCAGCATTTTTCGTGCTGAACACACTCTATTTTTGCATCATATAATCTTTCGATTTATCGAAAAGTTTAAATACCATTAGGTATGGATGTATCATCGGATCGGTCAATCGATAGACCAATCCGAACAAAAGGAGGTAAGCAACATGAATAACCCCAACCAGAACCCAGACCAGAACCGCAACTGCAACCGCAACGAACCGCCGCAGCACCGATTCACCGATAACACGATCGGGACTCACTATGGGGGGTGCGTGCCATGAGTGCCATGAGCAGGAACACCATCGATTGGAAGCCGGTGATCCGCACGACAGAAAGTGTTATCCGGTTTGCTTGCGATCAGATCAACCGAGGTGATTGAAATGGGTGTCGAAGAATTGATGAGAGAAGTTGTAGAGCAGCTTGAGAAACTGGTCACCACAAAAACCATCGTCGGTGAGCCGATCACGATGGCAGGCAAAACCGTGGTGCCGATCAGCAAGGTATCCTTCGGATTTGGCAGCGGTGGCGGCGAGGGCAAGCGTGATGAGGAGAGCGGTTTCGGCGGTGGCGGCGGTGGCGGCGCAAAGATTGAGCCTGTCGCCTTCCTTGTGGTCTCAGACGATGAGGTCCGGCTCCTTTCCACGACCGGGAAGGGTCTGGACATCGGGAAGATCATAGAGGCAGTGCCCGAGGTCGTGGACACGATAAAATCCTTGAAAGGAAAGAAGGAGACGAAAGAGTCCGCGGACGAGAACTGAGGGGGCGGTATCTTGTACGCCCCCCTTCTCATTTTTTTGTTGACCATCGCAGCAACGCTTGCGCTTGCAGTGATACTTCTGCTCCTGGTTCCGTTCGTCTTCCGATTTGAACTGAAAGGAGGCTCCGGAGCAGAGTCCGTGCAGAATATCGAGGTGCAATGGCTGTTTCTATCCCGCGCAATCAACGGCGCTGCTGCAGCAGAGCAAGAAGACCGGAAGGGGCAGAAAGAGAAGAAAAAGGAGAAGGAGGAGAAGGCGAAGAAAGCTGAGAAGAAAAAGGAGAAGAAAAAGGAGAAGACCGGGGATGAGATGAATATTGATCGCCTCTTTGAGCTGATTCGTACGCTTCACCGCCCGGTTGTCGCGCTTGTGCGAAATGTGGTGCGCAGAATCACAATCAAAGAACTCTCATGCCGTGCGGCATTCGGGCTTGATGATCCTGCCGAGACCGGCATGCTTGCCGGGTTTCTGTATGCAGCTTCTGCTCCGCTGACCCGCCTTCCTGCGGTCAGAATTCGGCTGGATCCTGTCTTCTGGGATCGGGTACTTGCGTATCGTGCTGTCGGTTCGATCAAAATCACGGTGGGGCGAATGGTTGTTCCGATCGTAGTCTTCCTGTGCGATAGGTCGGTTCGGGCGATGATTGTGAGATACATCCGCAGTGAATTTTTATAAAAGTAACTGTAAACAAAACGCTCCGAAACCTTTTAATATTCTCTCGTCCTCCACTCTAACCATCTATGAGTAAATTTCTGTTTCGCGTGAACTTCGCGATTGTTACGATTTAACAACGAAGCAGTAGGTGAATATCGGTGACCAACAATTCAAGCAATGCTCAAGTGTGTTACCAGTGCGGCACCTGTACTGCCATCTGTCCTGTGCGTAGAGTCATACCATTCTCACCGAGAGGTGCGATCTATGACTCAAACATCTATGGCATAGATACAGACGTCTGGGATTGTCTAACCTGCGGACAGTGCGAGGTAGCCTGTCCACAGGGTGTGCGGTTGCTGGACTTCTTCCTCGATCAGAGAATCGGGGGCAAGCCCAGAGATATTGTGCACAAAGGCGTCTTTACAGAATTGGCAGACTTGATGACGCGGCTTGGTAATAGTAAAACGACCCTCATGGAGGGTGATGACACAGCCGGGATCGGATACTTCCCCGGATGTGTGGACTTCCACGACATGTTCTTTGATCTGGATGTTAATTTCAAAGAGATCGCAACGTCCTCTGTAGCGCTCCTCGCAAAAGCAGGACTCAGCCCCAAGATCATGCAGCTCAAATGCTGCGGGCACGACCAGCTCTGGCAGGGAAATCAGGAGACGTTTGATAAGCTCAAAGAGGAGAACACGAAGATCATCAACGAGAGTGGTATTGCGACCCTCGTTGTGAGTTGTGCGGAGTGCTACAGGACATTTCTGATGGATTACGACCTCGATTGCGAGGTTAAGCACATCAGTCAAGTTCTCGCGGATTCCGATCTCGGGATCACGAATGGTGCAGCTACTGCTACAATCCATGACGCGTGCAGGCTTGGACGCCATACCGGCGAGTATGATGCCCCACGAAAGGCAGTCGCGGCAACCGGCGCAAACATCGTCGAGATGCAGCACAACAAGGAGAATGCTCTCTGTTGCGGCGTCAGTTCAATGATGAACTGCAACGACCGCACAAAAGCACTCCGGGTCGTGCGGATGGACGAGGCGAAAGCGACAGGCGCTGATGTACTGATCACGTCGTGTCCAAAGTGTCTTGCGCATCTGAACTGCCTCAAAGAGGAAGAGGACGCAGAGCACGGGCACGATTACCCATTCGAGGTTATGGACCTTACCGTGTATCTGGCACGCAAACTCAATGGCGGCGATGGAGGCGATGGAGATGAGTGACACAATCAAGACAAGCGACCTCGACAAGGCATTCAAAGACGAGGTAATGACAGAACCTGGTGCTGAAAAACTGATTTTGTGCTTCAACTGTACGGGCTGCACCGCCGGCTGCACGATGGCTGAGCACGAGCCGAACTACAACATCAGGCAGCTCCTGCGAATGGCAAATCTCGGGATGCGGGATGAGCTTCTGAACCACCCGTACCTCTGGAACTGCACGACCTGCTACAAGTGCCAGGAGCGATGCCCGCAGGGTGTTCCGAACGTGGACATTCTCTTAAAGATCAGAACGATGGCTGTGCACAGTGGAATCATGCTCGACAATCACAGAAAGGTCGCGCAGTTGATGGCAAAGACCGGGCACGCTGTTCCCATAAACGACGATAATAAGGAGAAGCGGAAAAAACTCGGGATGAACGAACTCCCTGAGACCGTGCACAACTATCCTGATGCGCTGGAAGAGGTGCACAAGATTGTTGCGAAAACGAAGTTTGATAAACTGACGGAGGATCAATCATGAGTGAACTATCATTCTTCCTCGGATGTATCGCGCCGAACAGGTATCCTGGAATTGAGAAAGCAACAAAGATCGTGATGGAGGATCTCGGCGTGCATCTCAGGGAACTCAAGGGCGCATCATGCTGTCCAGCGCCAGGGGTTTTCAGATCATTCGACAAGCTCACATGGCTTGCGCTTGCATCCAGAAACGTTGTGCTATCCGAAGAGATGGGCGTAGACCTTCTGACGGTCTGCAACGGCTGCTTTGGATCACTTGTGGATGCGAACAACCTATTGAAAGAAGACCCGGAACTCAGAAAAGAAGTTAACGGCGTACTTTCCGAGGTCGGACGCGAGTTCAAGGGCACGATCCGCGTGCGCCACATCATGGAGTACCTCTACGATGACGTTGGCGTCGAGAAGGTCAAGGAATCGATCAAATACCCCGTCGATCTCAAGGTCGCTGTCCACTACGGATGCCACCTGATAAAACCATCAAAGGAACGGCATCTCGGCAGTATCGAGAACCCGACGTTCTTTGACGAGCTTGTTGAGGCAACAGGAGCGGAATCGGTGATGTACAAGGACAAGAACGCGTGCTGCGGCGCAGGCGGCGGTGTGCGGACATCAGCCCTTGAGAC
>DAOVGE010000159.1 GCA_030672605.1 Methanosarcinales archaeon | reverse complement strand
ATAATGGCATCTCCCTCAATCGGGATTCAAATAACAACAACATATCTAATAACAACTGCTCAAACAACGACAATGGCATCTCCCTATGGGATTCAAACAACCACATATCGAACAACACTTGCCCAAACAACCGGGATGATGGCATCGACATCTACGATTCAAGCAACAACAAATTAACAGGCAATACCATGTTTGAGAGTGGAATATTTATCCGGAGTGATTCACTGAGCAGTTACACGCATGAAATAGACGAAAGCAACACAGTGAACGGTAAGCCGGTTTATTACTGGGAGGATGTGGACGGGGGACGCATTCCCGATGGTGCCGGGCAGGTAATTCTCGTTAATTGCAGTAATGTTTTGGTCGAAGAGCAGAACTTAAACGATTTGGACACCGGTATAACAGTCGCGTTGTCTTCATATCTTACTTTAAAAAACAACAACTGGTCAAACAACCGGGGTGGCATCAGCCTCTGTAAATCCGGTAACAACCACATATCGGACAATAATTGCTCAAACAACGTCGATGGCATCAACCTCGATGGTTCAAGCGACAACAGCATATCCGGCAATAATTGCTCAAACAACCTGGATGGTATCAGCATCTATAGTTCGAACAACAACCGCATATCAAGCAACAATTGCTCAAACAACCACCGGAATGGCATCGGTCTATATAGTTCGAGCCTACATGGTTCGAGCAACAACCGTATATCGGACAATACTTGCTCAAACAACGAGGAGACTGACGTCTGCCTCTGCGATTCAAGCAACAACAAATTAACAGGCAATATCATGTCTGGGAGTGGGATATCTATTTGGGGAGATTCGCTGGGCGATTACACACATGAGATCGACAAAACGAATATGGTGAACGGAAAACCGGTTTATTACTGGAATGATATCAAATCCGGGAGAATTCCCGACGGAGCGGGTCAGGTAATACTTGTGAATTGCAAGGATGTTCTGGTTGAAGATCAGGAATTGAACAATGTACGCGTTGGTATGAAAGTGGCATTCTCTTCATATATTGTGATACGAAACAATGATTACTCGAACAACCGAAACGGCATCCACATCTATAAATCATGCAACAACGCTGTATCAGGCAATAATTGCTCAAACAACCGAAACGGCATCAACCTCGAGGGATCATGCAGCAATGCTATATTCCTTAACAATTTTATAAACAACACCTATAACACCCATCTCCGTTCATCCACAAACATCTGGAACTCAACAGCAAGGATAAACTACACATACAAAGGCAGGACGTTCACGAACTATTTAGGCAACTACTGGGATGATTACACGGGAAACGATTCGGACATGGATGGAATTGGCAATTCCCCATACATTATGGATTCCGATATGGACAATTGCCCGCTGGTGGTGCCTTTCGAGAATTACTCTGCACAAACAGAGAATATGATGATAGTCGATCTCGATGCTCCGGAAATCATATATGACAGATTCGATGCAACAATCGACGTCCACCATGCTACCAGTCTCGATTCCGGGCAGTTCGATCTGACGTTCAATTCAAGCATCGTGAACGTGACCGGGGTCAATGCAGGAAACATAAACGGCACAACGGTACCAATCGCCCGCTGGTATTTCACGAATGCAGGCACGGTCCGGGTGATCTTCAAACTGGATGGTGGGGGTGGGGTCAACGGATCCGGATGTGTGGCAAGGATAGACTTTGAGAGGGTAGGACCGCAGGGCTATTCATTCATTCTGGATATATCAAACGGAAAGCTTGTTGATACGGGCGGAGTTGCGCTACCAGCCGTCTGGTTTGATTGCGAGGTTGAGGCGCCCATCGGAGTGCCTGTTATCGTTAATGCTCCTCCGGTTGTATCTGGTGCATTTGAGGCTACGATTGATACCGAGAACGTGACTGATCTGGACGGCGGGCAGTTTGAACTCTCGTTTGATCCGGATGTTGTGACTGTTAAGGGTGTGGAGGCAGGAAGTATAGGCGGCATGGAACTACCAGTTATGTGGAGTTTCGTGGATGCGGGCACGATCAGAGTGATGTTCAATCTCCCTGGTCTCAGCGGGGTCAGCGGATCCGGGTACGTGGCGAAGATAGACTTTGAGATAAAAGGATCGGAGGGTAATAATAGCATTCTGGATATCTCCAATGGACTGCTCGTTGATAACCGTGCGGAGAAGATACCGGCAATCTGGATCGGTGATGAGGTGACCATTGGAGAACATATTCCGGCAAATCGGGTCCATAACATCAACACCGGCGAAGATTTCTCCTTCATCCAGGCTGCGATAGACGATCCGGATACACAAAACGGGCATATAATCGAGGTCGAGGATGGTGTTTACCGTGAGAATGTAAAGGTCACCAAATCCCTGACGATCCGGTCTCTGAATGGGTCTGCAGATTGCACTATTCAGGATGCGGGAAGTGACAATGTCGTTAAGATAACCGCGGATCATGCCAATATCAGTGGTTTTACGGTAGTGAGACGAGTAGTAGGAACCACATTCGGCAAAGCAGGAATCTACCTCGGTGCAAGTTACTGCAACGTTTCTGACACCACTTGCTCAAACAATGGTATCGGCATCTGGCTATATGGTTCGAGCAAGAGCAACATATCGGAAAACGTTTGCTCAAACAATGATCAGGCTGGCATCCGCCTCGGTGATTCAAGCAACAACCGGATATCAAACAATGATTGCTCTAACAACGATCAGGCGGGCATTTACCTACATCATTCGTGCAACAACAGATTAACAGGCAACGCCATGTTTGAGAATGGAATCGTTATCCACGGTGATTCACCGGACGATTACACGCATGAGATCGACGAAACGAACCTGGTGAATGGAAAACCGGTTTATTACCGGACGGATGTTGAATCAGGGAGAATTCCTGAAGGGGCGGGACAGGTAATACTTGCAAATTGCAGGGGCATACTGGTCGAGAATCAGGAATTAAATAATGCAAGCGTTGGTTTGGAAGTAGCCTTCTCTTCAAATGTCACCGTGAGAGACAATACTTGCTCAAACAACCATGATGCGGGCATCCACTTCTTTTATTCAATCAACAGCAGCATATCAAGCAACAATTGCCAGAATAACTGGAATGATGGAATACAATTCCATGGTTTGAGCAGAAGCAGCGTATCAAACAACACTTGCTCAAACAGCAACTCCACAGGTGTCTACGCTGGCATATACGGCTGGATGCTCCCGGACAGCAACTCGGATGGGATCCACCTCACTGATTCAAGAGACAACAGCATATCGAACAATAATTGCTCGAACAACGAGGGAACTGGCATCCATCTCACTGATTCAAGAGACAACAGCATATCAAACAACATCTGCTCAAACAACCATGGTGGCATCTGCCTCAGCGGATCAAACGACAACATATCGAACAATAATTGCTCGAACAACCACGAAGGCATCCGCCTCGATGATTCGGACAACAGCAGATTAACAGGCAACACCATGTCTGAGAACGGAATAGTCATCCGTGGTGATTCACCGGGCGGTTACACGTGTGAGATCGACGAAACGAACACGGTGAACGGAAAACCGGTTTATTACTGGAAGGATGTGAACGGGAAAAGCATTCCGGATGGGGCAGGTCAAGTAATACTTGTGAATTGCGAGGGTGTTCTGGTCGAGAATCAGGAATTGAACAATGCAAGCATCGGCGTAGAAGTAGCCTTCTCTTCAAATGTCACCATAAGATGGAATAATTGCTCAAACAACCATTATGTGGGCATCCACTTCTTGTATTCAAACGACAACGTCATATCTGGCAATAACTGCTCAGATAACGGAGCTGGAATCGACCTCCATTATTCAAGCAACAACCGCATAGCAGGCAATAATTGCACGAACAATGAGTGGACTGGCATCCGTCTCTATGGAGCTGGTAACAGCATATCAGGCAATAATTGCTCGAGTAATCATGGTGATGGTATCGGTTTATCCGGATCAGGCAACACCGTATCGAGCAATGATTGCTTGAAGAACCATGACGATGGCATCCGCCTATATGGTTCAGACACCGCCTGCATATCTAACAACGATTGCTCGACGAACTACCGGGCTGGCATCCGCATCTATCGATCAAACGACAACAGCATATCAAGCAACACCTGCTCAAACAACCGGTACGGCGTCCTCATCTTCTTCAATGACTCATACAGCAATGTTATATATCTAAATAATTTTATAAATAATTCTGATAACATTGCCACCCAATCCTCCCGTGCCACGAACATCTGGAGCTCTCAATCAAAGATAGAGTACACCTACAGGGGCAATACCTTCACGAACTATCTCGGCAACTACTGGAGTGATTACGATGGGAGTGATGCCGACGGGGATGGGATCGGGGATTCGCCTTACATCATGGATTCCGACGAAGACGATTATCCGCTCGTGATGCCATTCAAGAATTATTTTGTGGGACCAGAGGTAACTATACTTCACAACGCCATAACTTAAGCTTTTCAAACCCGTTGATCATCTAATTCGTGGGATTCGTCTATTCGTGCAATTCGTGTTAAAATCACGAATTCAGACGAATGTCACGAATTGCACGAATATGTTGCCACAAAATACATAAATTCCGCTGAAAAATTCGGATTGTATCGTATGAGTAAAACTTATGCCCTTGTTTGTGGGCAACATCGGTTTTCGGTCCGTCGATAAAAAGCGCAGTTTATGCCGATGATGAGCATACTTGAAGAGGCTCAACACACCGTTTACAATTTTTGGAGATTTGAGCGTCGAAAAGCCGTAATGCGTCTGTGGTTAATCTTCTTTGTCATAACCCAGGGTCCACCGGAATAATTAAAAAGCCACACCCAATGCTACCCGGAATTCTGTGAAAATCGCGCAATGGCTGGAAATCTGTTTGTATTTTATCCAGATAAAAGACTGCTATGGGTCGTTTGTACAGTTGCCCCAATCTACGAAGCTGTTTAATAGTTGGACGACCTGGGAGGTCATGGATGCTTATAGTGATCCCGCCGTGCCCTTAGATTCTACCGTAGAGGAACGCAAAGGGTTGAAAACGTTCTCAAAACTCTGCGCCCTCCGCGGTGATATATCACTTGCTTTTCAGACAGTACCAACCCCCCGTTTATGTGCGACATCTTCTTTCGTAAATCCAGCGCTCGCTCTCGCCCATATCAATAGATCCGATTTAACAATCGCCTCAATTCGTTTACTCATTTCACACCATTCCCTTCACTATTCTTCTTCAATATTTCTCCATGCACGCTCACAGGCTAATAATCAGCTCCCACTTGCCCTGGTACTCCGGAAATAGCTCAGAAACGACGTGCGACTCGATTATCTCGATTCCGGGGATTAATTCGGATAGAGCGTAATCGCTAAAAAGAGGTCGGAGTCTGTCATCGAAAAACCCATTTTTGCGCTCTACAGAGCTGCAAGATATTGATACATGGTATGCCAAGGTCTCTGCAAACATCCGGAATATGTGGTCTCTCCAGGCGGTTGGTTGGCTTTTCTCCTGTTATCACATTACAACCTTCGACTTTAGCCAATGCAATGACAAAAGGGTCTGCACCCGATCGATTTTTCCGGGTATCGACGAGTTTCTTGTGGTCTCTGAGAATTTCGATCACTGCGAGCTGTATTTTTTCATCTGTTGAGGCAAAAATGTTTTCATGGTTTTTAGCCCATTCATATACATTATCTTCTTTCTTTTCCAATTCATAGAGGACTTATTCCGTTGCTATCAGTTGGCCGTTATCAATCAATTCTTCAAATCGCTCCCAGAACCCGGGCACGACATCAGGAGGAAAACCGCGAACCCATGCATCGAGGATAGCGCTTGTATCGATGCTGTATTTCAAAACAGCCCTCCGAATCTAACCGGTTTTGACATTATTTTATCTTCGACTTTGGGCAGATGCTTTAACCTGATTTCGAGATAGTCAGACAGATCACTCGAAGTGATTTTTTCCTGATAATAACTATCGAGCACAAGTTTTACAAACGCGCGTCCTGCGCGGCTGATAGCCATTGTATCAGGAGGTGCAAATCCCTTTTTCGGTTGTCCGCCAATCATTTCATATTTTTTGCGGAATCCATTGCGCTTAGTTTTATAAAATGGTTTAGTAGTAAGCCCACAGATGAGGAGACGGCGAAGAACAACCTCAACGCTAACTTTGAATCGTTTTGCAAGAGCAAATAACTCATCATCAGACCAATCATTCACATCGGATCTCCGGATAACTGTATCGTCATTTAAAAGATCCCGTTCTGGTATTAACGCAGCACCAGCTACATGATTGCAGAAAACTTCAATCCTTCGGTTTTCCGGAGGCAGATCATAATCTTCGTTCAAATCGCAGATGCCACCCTCTTTTAGCATAATGTGAGCAAATTCATGTAAAAGTGTAAAAACTCGCCCATTGGGAGTATCTGCTCCGTTTAATAAAATCACGGGCAACGAAAATTCGTTTATTGAAAAACCACGCATTTCTGTGACGTCTACACCAGTTGACTGAAAAACTAACACCCCCACACTTTCAATAGCCGCTCGCCACAAGTTAAATGCACCATACTTGCCAGATGCTTTCTTTTGTTTTTCAGCATCCACTTTTAAGATACTGCGAATCTTGTTACCAACCTTTTCCGGATCGTCGGTTATACTTATTTCGTGTTCAAATCCTGGAGATTCGCCGTACAAGTCTTCTATCAGGTTTAATGCCACCTGCCTACGATAAATCGCCTGCCGAATCTCAAAATTAAGTTGAACCGGTTGTTGGAATCCAATGCCACCCGGAATTCTGCGGAAATCGCGTAATGGCTGAAAATCTGTCGGTTTTTCATCCAGATAAAAGACTGCTATGGGTCGTTTATACAGTTGCCCCAATCTACGAAGCTGTTTAATAGTTGGTCGGCTTGCGCCGTCCTCCCAGTCTTCCAATCTCTGCAACTTAATCCCCAATCTATGCGCGGTGTCTTCTTTCGTAAATCCAGCGCTCTCTCTCGCCCATATCAATAGATCCGATTTAACAATCGCCTCAATTCGTCTGCTCATTTCACACTATTTTTTGTTCACAATCCTCTTCAATCTTTCCCGGGCACCATCACCGGCTAATAATCAGCGCTCCCTCGCTCTGATACTCAAGAAACAGCTCAGAAACGACATGCAACTCTATCATTTATAGTACGGTGTCAGTTTGGACTCATCAAAATCGCATCATTCGACCGTCATGAATTTCTCGTTCAGTTCTTCCACAAAATCGTCAAATCTATCTGGTGATAGCAGTATATACTTATCGTCAAGTTTTAAACAGACTGCTTTCGTTCCGGTAGTCATCATTATCGCATCTCTCCCATTCGCCAGTTTGAACCAGCCTTTTTTGTAACTTCTCGTGCCCGCACCGAATTTTTTAGATTTCGGTCGTAAGCTCTCATCAGATTCTAGATCTACCACAGATATCCTCAGAATCTCTTCTTTCTGGACGGTCTCGTGAGCATACGGGGGAATGTTCACCGTCAAGGTATCGTAATCAAGCACTACCGTTGTCTGTGCAGGCGCAATCAAAAATAAGTATATGAATAAAATAAGAACTATTCCTATAATGCCCACGCCCATAACTCTATTTTTATCTTCTGAATAAAACCATATAACCAATCCGATGATGACCAGACTTAGAATTATTGCAAGGTCATTTATCAAAACGTCCGCAGGAATTGATATCTGAAATTCGCTCATTTCTGCGCCACCACCCAAGTTTGCGCCCCTTTTAGCAAGGTTGGGAGCAACCCCGCCCCGCTTGGCATGGCATCACTTCTTCGCATAATACTTCTTCTCCCCGATCGTCAATCTGGCAATGATAATCGTGAACCCAAGCATCCATATTCCAATCAGGAGTATTTGAACAACGTTGCTCAATATCGCAAATATCAATGTATATATCCCCCCGAAAATCAGATTGGATCCCACCCATCTTCCAAGACCTTCCTTATCCATGACTTTGTTTGGATCATATCCTCCAATAAGCTCGACACGTCCTCGGTAGATGATCGCACCAAAAGGCAGTAGCATTGCTGCAATCAAGATATAGACCATTGATATCGGTTCGAACGCCATATTTCATCCACCTCTGGGGTTTACAGGCTAATAATCAGCTCCCCCTCGCTCTGGTACTCGAGAAACAGCTCTGCAACAACATGCGACTCGATCATCTCGATTTCGGGTATCAGCTCAGACGCCTCCATCCCGATAATATCGGCAGCAAGCTGGCAGCACTTAAACTCCACCCCAAGCTCGATGCACTCCTCAATCTTCGCATCATACACAGGTGCGCCGCGGTGCTTTCCCGCCTTTCCGAGAACAACCCCCATAGGTCCCCATAAGATCACTATGACATCAAGCCCCATCTTCCGGTAGTATTTTGCAAAACGCAGGGTCTCAAGCGGGCTTGTACTCTCATAGACCATGTTCTTTAAGAGTAACAGAACTCGCTTAACTTCCGCCATCTCCATTCTTTTCCTTTATCGCTGCGTGCGCTGCCGCGAGTATCGCTGCAGGCACCCTGAATGGCGAGCAACTGACATAATCAAGCCCGGTGCGGTGGAAAAACTCAACTGACGCGGGATTGCCTCCGTGTTCGCCGCATATCCCTATCTTAAGATCCGGTTTTGTGCTGCGCCCCTTTTCAACACCCATCTCGACCAGTTTGCCGACCCCATCCTGGTCAATTGTCACGAACGGGTCCGACTCGAGAATACCCTCTTTTATATAAAATGGCAGGAACTTCCCGATATCATCCCTTGAGAATCCAAAGGTCATCTGGGTCAGGTCGTTCGTCCCGAAACTGAAGAATTCCGCCTCTTCTGCAATCTCATCAGCGGTGACCGCAGCTCTTGGAATCTCAATCATCGTCCCGACCAGATATTCAATATCCGTGCCGTAACGCGCAATCACCTCATCTGCGGTCTTGATGAGTCGTTCCTTTGTGAATTTAAGCTCGTTTATATGTCCGACAAGCGGGATCATGACCTCCGGAATGACCTTGTGCCCGTCTCTTGCAAGCTCAGCCGCCGCTTCAAAGATCGCCTGCACCTGCATCCCGTAGATCTCCGGGTACGTGATCCCAAGCCTGCATCCCCGGTGCCCGAGCATCGGATTGGTCTCATGCAGGCTCTGTATGATGCCGTTCAGCTCGTCTATCCCGATATTCATGCATGCAGCGGTCTCTTCGACCTCTTCCTCGGTCTTTGGGAGAAACTCGTGAAGCGGGGGGTCGAGCAGCCTTATTGTGACTGGAAGATCCTTCATGACTTCAAATATCTCTTTGAAATCCTCCTTTTGCATCGGCATGAGTTTTTTGAGGGATTTCTTTCTCGAGTCCTCACTTCCTGCAAGTATCATCTGCTGCACGATCGGGAGCCGATCCTCGCCAAAGAACATGTGTTCTGTTCGGCAGAGACCGATGCCCTCTGCACCGAAGTTTCTTGCGACCGTACTATCGTGTGGGGTGTCCGCGTTCGTGCGAACGCCAAGTCTCTTCGCATCTGTCGCCCAGTCCATGATCGTCTCGAAGTCGCCGGTCATCTCAGGGTCGATTAAGTCTGTTTTGCCGAGAATGACTTCCCCGGCATCCCCACTCACGTTCAGCGTGATGTAATCGCCCTCAGCAACCACGATATTTCCAACCGTGAAGCGGTTTGCCGCTATGTCCACATCGATGTCATTACATCCGACAACGCAGCACTTACCCATGCCCCGCCCAACGATTGCGGCATGGCTTGTCATCCCGCCGCGTGCAGTGAGTATCCCCTGCGAGGCGTGCATGCCGCCAACATCATCAGGCGATGTCTCGAGCCGCACCAGAACCACATCTTCACCTCGTCCCGCGCATTCCAGTGCTCTGTGGGATGAGAAGACCACTCTTCCGACCGCGGCACCGGGTGATGCTGGTAATCCATTTGCAATCACATTCACCGCTGCCTTTGGGTCAACCCTCTTGTGGAGGAGTTGGTCAACCCGATTCGGATTGACGCGGAGAACCGCCAGATCCCGGTCAATCAAACCCTCGTCGACCAAATCCACGACGATCTTCACCCCCGCCTGGATGGTTCGCTTAGCCCCCCTTGTCTGGAGGATGTAGAGCTTGCCCGATTCGATTGTGAACTCCACGTCCTGCACCTCGCGGTAGTGCTTCTCCAGTCGATCACGCACGGCTTCGAGCTCCTCATAGATCTCGGGTAATTCCTTCTTTAATTGACTAAAGGTATGAGGAGTCCTTATACCAGCAACAACGTCCTCCCCCTGAGCGTTCATCAGATATTCGCCATAGAACTCATTTGCTCCTGTTGCAACGTCTCTTGTGAAGCAGACGCCGGTTCCTGAATCATCCCCCATATTCCCAAAGACCATCGTCTGGACATTCACCGCGGTACCAAGGTCGTGCGAGATATTATTGAGATTTCTGTACGTTATTGCCCGGTCAGTGTTCCATGATCCGAATACGGCATCGATCGTCATTTTTAACTGTTCTCGTGGGTCCGTAGGGAACTCTATGCCAGTATCCGTTAGTATCAGCTCCTTGTATTCCGATACAAGATCTTTGAGGTCGTAAGAATTGAGATCTGTGTCCAGTTCAGTATTGCGGAGTTTCTTCTTTGCTTCGAGAATTCGCTCAAACTTGCTGTGTTCCATCCCTAAAACGACGTCTCCGAACATCTGCACGAACCTTCGATACGAATCGTACACGAACCGATCATTTCCAGTCTTCTTTATGATTGCTGCCACGCTTTTGTCATTCAGACCGATATTCAGCACGGTATCCATCATTCCAGGCATCGAGAAGACTGCGCCCGAACGTACCGACAGGAGCATGGGATTCTTTGCGTCGCCGAACCCCTTTCCCGCGATCTTCTCCAGACGGGCAATATTTTCAGCGATCGTGTCTTCCAGACCATCCGGATACGCACCGTCGTTTGCGTAGTAGTATTTGCAAGCTTCTGTGGAGATTGTGAACCCTGGCGGCACCATAATGCCGATATTCGTCATCTCTGCAAGATTTGCGCCTTTTCCCCCGAGGAGACTCTTCATCTCTACACTGCCCTCGGCTTTCCCGTCGCCAAAGAAATAGACGTATTTTGTCGCATTCATGTCATTCTCAACCTCTGTTCATGGAATGTGGGTTATGAAAGTATACAACATTCAATCTACACGTACTTAATTTGGTCGCTTGACTCACTCCCGATCATACTGCCTCCACCCTGCGGAGATCAGACGCAGTGTGACAAATATGACCAGACAGACCACAATCATCAAAACAGCGATCGGACTCGATTCCGAAAGCCCGTAGGAGATGTAACGCTCATAGATTAAGGTCGGTGCGATCATCGGGTAGTACGCAATCACGATGACTGCGCCGAACTCGCTCATCGCCCGCGCCCAGCATAGAATCGAGCCGATCAGGATGTGCCGCGCAGCAAGCGGAATTGTGACCCGCGTGAATGCGCCCCATTCCGATGCCCCGAGCGATCTGGCAACGTTTTCGAGCCTGGGATCAATACTCTGGAACCCTTCCCGCGCCGAGTTGACCAGAAACGGCACAGAGACAAAGAGCATCGCAGCAACGATTCCCGGGACTGCATCTCTGAACCTGATAAACGACGAGAGCGGGCATCCGATCAACCCATGTGATCCGAATACCGTGAGAAGCGCAATACCTGCAACCGTGTGCGGGACGATGATCGGGATGTCAACAATGCTCTCGACTATGCCCTTGCCCGGGAAGTCGCGTCTCGCAAGGAAGTATGCAAGAGGCACGCCGAAGACGAATGCGATTGCAGTTGCAGCGAATGCGGTGTACATCGTGAGGATTATGGATCTCCAGACCGCAGAATCGTTGATCACATCTCGCATGCCGGGCTGGTTGGAGGTTATTTGACCCGCGGTCATCTCCAGAAGCGGGGTTGTTATGAATGCGAGTATCACGAGTCCGAGTATGAGAAAGAGGATGAGCAGTCTGTCGTGCTTCGGGTTCAGTCTCTGCATTGGGGCTATCTTGGTTCCGGGGTGTCTTTAGGATTTTCCGTGGTGGTCAATCTAACCATGAACACAAGAGCGACCGATGCTTGTAAAACATGATCACAAACCGGAGGACTTTTGTTCTTTGCGTCTTTGCGTTCTCTTATCCAATTGTACGTGTTTAGATAACCACAAGATTGCACAGATTTCCACGAGAAAGACTGCCCTTTACGGCTCTTTGACCATTTGCGTTGCAAACATTTCGTAGATGAATCCGGTCTGTGTGGCGTTAAGCGATTAGGGATCACGAATTGCACGAATAAACGAATTTCACGAATGTTAAACCAGAATAAATTCGTGCCATTCGTCCATTCGTAAAATTCGTGATAAAAACTATTAGAAATAGACCAAATTCTTGATAAACTCCTCGAAACCAGAGTATAGCAAGTTTTGGTAAATAACCGATAGGACTGGTTGTTTGAACACCTTCACGCGAGATATCAAAGAGCCCCCATTTCTTGTGTTAATCTCGTGTAATCTCGTGGTTTTTCACCTCAGCTAAACACAGACTATCTTTGGTGTTGGTTTGTCAAATGCATAAAGAAGCACATCACTGTCGATTGTTAAGTTTCATCACTACACCAGATATCGCTTCTCCCGCATCTTTCCAATCTCAGCAGTAGGATCCAACGGTTCTTTCAAGTCCCTTGATATCGTTTCCTTCATATCTTCATAGTTCTCAAGTTCGACCTCTATATCCCGTTCTTTGGATATAGAGATGTATCGCAGGAGATCATGGATCTCATCGTCCAATCCAAGCAACCGTCTCTCGACCTCAGCCATATCCATTGTAGCCACCTGTTATCTCTTCTGATGAAGGCAATATAAAACATCTCCCGCACCCTCACTCCACAACCCTCACCGTGATCAGATTCGTGGTTCCGGCAACGAAGATCGGGACCCCTGTTGTCAGCACCACCCGGTCGCCGACATTCACAAGACCGGTATCCATCGCGGACCGTACCGATGCATCCATTGCCCCGTCAGTGGTCTCCGCAATCTCGGCTATGCGTGAGTTGACGCCCCAGATGAGCGCGAGTCTGCGATATGTCGTCTCATCAGTCGTGACCGCGATGATCGGAGTCTCGGGTCGGTACATCGAGACGACCGCTGCGGTGCTTCCTGAGAATGTGGTTGTGATGATCGCTGTGGCATTGAGATCGTGTGCAAGCTGGCAGACGGCATGCCCGATGCCGCGTTCAATCGAAAGGTCGGTCGCGCCGGTCTCTTCTGCCGTGCGCACGTGCCACCCCGCAGACTCGGTCGTTCTCGCGATCCGATCCATCATCTCGACGCTCTCGATCGGATAGTCACCGACTGTGGTCTCTCCAGAGAGCATGATCGCATCTGTCCCGTCCAGTATGGCGTTTGCGACGTCTGTCGCCTCGGCGCGGGTTGGGATCGCATCATGGATCATCGATTCGAGCATCTGGGTTGCGGTGATCACAGGCTTGCCCACCACATTGCACGCCTCAATAAGCCTCTTCTGCGTAACCGGGACCTCTTCGATCGGACTCTCGACCCCGAGATCACCTCTCGCAACCATGATCCCGTCCGCAATCTTCAGTATCTCCGAAAAGTTGTCAAGCCCCTTCTTCGTCTCGATCTTGGCGATGACAGGGATATCTGCCCCCTGTTCCCTGATCATCTGCTTAACACCATACACATCGGACGCTCTTCTCACGAATGAGACCGCGATGTAATCGACACCGTGTTCTACTCCGAATGCGATATCCTCTTTGTCCTTTTCTGTTACGCTCGGTATCGAAAAATACGCATCCGGAACGCTTACGCCCCTCTTATCAGTGAGAACCCCTCCAACAACGACCTTTGCCTGGACACACTCTCCATCGGTTTTTACTACCGTCAGTCGCATCCTGCCGTCGTCGATTAAGATCGTTTGACCAACTGATACCTCTTCGGCAAAGAGCGGATATCTTACGCCGATGTGCTGCCCACCTCCGATAATATCTTCGGAATGAATTGTCAGGTCGTCTCCTGCGTGCAGAACGACGCTTCCACCCTCGATAGGGGCGGTTCTGATCTTCGGACCCTGGATGTCCATCATGACAGCAACAGCGCGGTTCTCCCTCTGCGCAAGCGATCTTACCAGTTTTAGTCGCTCTTCATGCCATTCGTGCGTGCCATGCGACATATTCAGGCGGCAGACGTCCATCCCATGCATGATCAACTGGTGCAGTGATTCCTCTGACTCAGTGGCGGGTCCTATCGTGCAGACGATCTTTGTTCTTCGCATAATTCTATTACCCCGGTAATATCTGGGCGCGCTTCGGTACTAAACGTTTACATCGATTTGCACCGGCAGGCACATCCACCCCCTGGCGAATCTTTTTAATCACCCGTTCCAAACTAATCGTTGCAATGAACAAAACAACCTTCGAGATTGCGGCATCAGTTGGCTCGGCGCTCATCTTCATCATACTATGCATGGTCGCAAGCGGCGGGATCAGCTACGTGATTTCGCTTCTCATCTTCGTCGCCATAATCAGTGCGGCAGGCATGAAACTGGCTGATTTTGCGGAGGACTGATACGCTTATGGCTGTCGCAACCGGTTACATAGAGTTCGCAACACGTGGGGATTCTGATATTATTGACATAACAGCGGACGTCTCTGGTGCGGTTTCGGAATCAGGACTCACAGACGGCATCGTCACGGTATTTGCACCGGGCGCAACCGGCGCAGTGACCACAATTGAGTACGAGTCAGGTCTCGTCTCCGATTTCAAGCGCATGCTTGAGCGAATTGCGCCGCAGGATATCGAGTATGCGCACAATCTGAGATGGGGTGATGGCAACGGGCACTCACATGTGCGGGCATCACTCATCGGTCCCGACCTCTCTGTACCGCTCATCGGTGGCGCGATGCAGCTTGGAACGTGGCAGCAGATAATCTTCATAGACCTGGACAACCGCCCGAGGGAACGAAAACTGATCGTTCAAATCGTTGGAGAATAAATCGGGGATTGTAAGAGAACTCACAATAAATAAGAATGCCACGAATTTGTCCTGTTCATTGGAACTCTTGACCGGATTTTTATATACAACCTACTGAAATAAACATACGTGTTTAGCTAACCACAAGATTACTGATTCTGATGGATTCTGTGGTTTCCAATCTTTGCGCCCTTGCGTCAATTGCGTCTTTCTCGTTCATCTGATATAACGCAAGGTCGCAAAGATGCAGAGACGCAAAGTTGAGAGAGATGCGCCCGCGTTTTTTTGCATACGCGAGGGAGCTACCGTTAGCGACCACAGAAAACGTCAGAACCAGCAAGATTACACAGATTTCCACAAGATCTCTGTGTTAATCTCGTGAAATCTCGTGGTTTTTTCACCCCATCTAAATATATACCAAATATTAACCATCAATTGACAATCAGTTCAGCCTGTTGCGCAACTATTCCACTCGCACCGTCTCAAGATTTCTTGGCACCTGTGTTTTGATGTGGTACTTGTTATATATCGAGCTTGCGAGGCTCAGACAGTTCCGTTCATCGCCGTGTTCCGTTAAGACCAGTTCCGGCTTCGGACGCATGTTCTTGATGTATTTCATCAACTGATCCCGGTCAGAGTGTCCTGAGAATCCATCCACAGTGCAGACCTCCAACTCGATCTTGAGCACCTCGGATTCGCCCCTTCTCGTTATCGGAATCTCCTTTCGCCCCTTCTGGATTCGCTGCCCGAGCGTGCCCTCTGCCTGGTAACCAACAAATATCAAGGTGCTCTTCTCATCAGGTGCAAACGCCTTGAGATACTCCATGATCGGACCGCCGTTCATCATTCCCGAGGTCGCGATTATGATTGCGGGGTTGAGATCGCTCAGGAGATCTTCCCGCATGCTGTGCGAATCGACCCTGACGAAACACTCCGCAAGGAACGGGTTCATCCCTTTGTGGAAGATCAGGCTGCGTAGATCGCTGTTCAGATACTCCGGATGTGTGGTGTGAATTGCAGTCGCCTCCCAGATCATGCCGTCCAGATAAATCGGGACCTCCGGGAGTTTCTTCTTTCGTATCGCCTCTTCGAGAACCAGCATCACATCCTGACTTCGCCCGACAGCAAAGGCAGGAATCAGCACCTTCCCACCGCGCTCAAGCGTCCTCTTCGCAATCTCGGTAAGGTTCGCCTCTGCGACGTTTCTGTGGGGCTGGAAATCGTTCGAGCCACCATAAGTCGCCTCCATAACCACGGTTTCAGCTCTCGGGAAGTTGTTAACGGCGCTATCGAACAATCTCGTCTTTTCGTACTTGAAATCCCCTGTGAAGACCACATTGTGCAGACCATCGCCGACATGGAAGTGAGCGACCGCCGATCCGAGGATGTGCCCTGCGTTGTGGAATGTCAACTTCATGTCGGGCGCGATATCGGTAACGCTCCCATAATCCAGAACGATCGTGTGTTTGAGCGTCTCTCTGACCATATCCGACCCATACGGATTCCGTCGCCCCTCTTTATTTGCAACGTCGATGTAATCGATCTGCAGAAGCGCCATCAGGTCACGTGTGGGCGGAGTTACGTACACCGGACCCTGATACCCGTATTTGTACAGCAATGGTACAAGCCCGCAGTGGTCGAGATGCGCGTGAGTCACAACTACGCCATCGAGGTGGGTGATAGGGGAGACTTCAGGGATATACAGGTATGGCGTGCCGCCGTTGTCATCAGCACCCACATTGATGCCGCAATCAATCAATACTCTCGTTTCCGGAGTCGACAGCAAGAAGCAACTCCGTCCAACCTCTCTACAACCTCCGAGTGCTGTTATGCGTATCCAGTTATCAGGAGATGTGATGCTGCGATGTATCTTCTCCCCGAGTTCCCGTAGGATCTGTTTTCGCTCGTCAAGACTCTCGCGTAGCACATGCCGGACGTTCTTTATCGTCGATGACTCGATCGGGGGGGTGCGCACGACCTTTGGCGTCCAGCCGATGTGTCTTGTAATCTCACGAAGCATTGATCCATGCTGTCCGATAACGAGCCCTGGCTTCTCTGCCTCGATCGTAACCTCCCCGGTATCGCTATCAAAACAGTAGTCTGTGATGCCAGCGTCCGACGGCGCTATCTTTTCGATTGCAGCGGTTGCATCAGCAGGATCATACAGCACGCTCTTGTCAGGACGTATCACGATCCGCTTTCGCACATCCTTCGCAATCGACCGCACGATCTCGCCGTTGTCTGCCAGTTTCCGCGGCTCCTTCGTATATATCACCAGTTCGGGACCCTCAAACTCCACATCCGAGATCGTTACCCCGACCGGAAGATTCTTCCGTATCCGCTGCCTTAATTCAGACAGTGTCTCATCTATACCCATTAATTCCCCAGTTCGCTGATTTTCTTCTTGATATCGTCCCCGTGCATCTGAGTATACTGGTCTTTTGTGATAATTATCACATCGATCCCGTCCCCCGATGCCGAGTCCCGCTTCATAACGTTGTGGAGTGCACGCACCGCGAGATCGGCGCCCTCGTCGGTGGTGATGTCTTCCCTGTATCGATCCTCAAGTATTCCGTAAGCAATCGGCGAGCCTGACCCAGTAGAGACTGCTTTTCGCTCCTCAAGCCTTCCCCCGAGCGCGTCCAGTGAGTATATGCATGGACCGGTCTTGTCCACGCCTCCAAGCAGGAGCTGAACATAAAACGGCATCATCCGCTGTGCTCCGAGCACGGTTGAGAGCAGGTTTGCCATTGCCTTGACCGTCATCGGCTCGCACGTCCGCATCCTGTGCAGACTTGATTCCACAGCAATGATGCGTACAAGCCGCTGGGCATCACCGACAGCGCCCGCTGTGGTCATGCCGACGGTATCATCGATCTGGTATATCTTCTGCGCATCCTTGCTCGCGATGAGATATCCCATCGTTGCTCTCTGCTCACTTGCGAGAACAACGCCGTCCTTGCAAACTAATCCAATCGTGGTCGTACCTTTTAGTATATTATCGTCCATTAGAAGCACCTCATAAACGAAAAAACGAATTTCTCAATGAATTGCTTAATTAATAGTGTGATACGTCCGGTATATAAGGCTTTC
>DAOVGE010000016.1 GCA_030672605.1 Methanosarcinales archaeon | reverse complement strand
ACCAGTCATTACTCATAAATCCCATCTTAAAACAGATTACATTTCTCTGTGACCCTCTGTGTTCCTCTGTGGTTTTATTCTCCATGTTTTATCCAGGATAGCTCTTCTGCATCGATGCCCCATTTAGCAGAATGGGTGCCCATCTTGCCCATACAAAACAGAGAAGAGCCCATGTTACCATCTTCTTGTGTTAATCTCGTGAAATCTTGTGGTTTTTTCGCCTCAGCCAAACACATACTGTTGTCGCATCTCGGAAAGGCTATACTTCATAACCACGCAACAGAGTCTCATGGCGATTAAAGCCTACATCCTTGATCTTGATGGCGTGATATATCTGGGAAGCGACGTTGTCGCCGGTGCGGTTGATTCTGTCAACCGGCTGTGGGACCCTGCAAGAGTGCTCTTTCTGACGAACAACTCAACTCGGAGCAGGGACAACGTCGCGGCGAGACTGAACGCATCCGGGATCAGGTGCACGAAGAACGATGTGATCACCGCAGGATATGCGGCTGCTACATATATTGAGAAGCATCACGGGGTTCGGACGGTCTATCCGATCGGTGAGGCAGGTTTGATTGATGAACTAAAAGCGCAGGGACACACAATCTGCGAGGATGCTGATTTTGTTGTTGTTGGTCTTGATAGGGACCTGCACTATGATAAATTGAGAATTGGTCTTCAGAACATAGTTAATGGCGCAGAATTCATCGCAACGAACACCGATCCGGTTCTCCTGACAGAGCACGGATTCGTTCCGGGATCGGGCGCAATCGTGCGTGCGCTCGAGACGGCAGCCGGGGTGTCACCACTCGTAATTGGTAAACCGGAGCCGCCGATTATGGATATCGTGCTCGATATTCTGAAACTGCAGGCAGACGAGTGCGCAATCGTCGGTGACCGGCTCGAGACCGACATCCTTGCCGGCATCAGGTGCGGCATGTCAACTGTGCTCGTGCTTTCGGGCGTTGAGACTATGGAGAGTCTCAAGCACTCGGAAATTGAGCCGGATTACGTGATTGGAAGCGTGAGCGAGCTTGCACAGATTGAGTGGTAGGTGGGATGAATATGCTCGAGTAACTGTGGCAAACAGATGACTTTCAATGTCAAGTAGGGCACAATAGCGTGGTACGGCGCATAACATCGCTTAAAAGCTCTGGTTCTGCTGTTTTCTGTGGTCGCTAACAGTAGACCTCGCATATGTGGAAATCGTGGGGTTTCACAGCCAGTCCTCATGAGCTGTACCGCTTCAGAACCGTGTATGCTGCCACTTTCTTTCGGTATCTTCTGAAAACTACAGAATCCGTCAGAATCAGGAAACTTCACAGACGTACGCGATGTGTTGAGCCTTCCCACTTTAATCAATTTCCCACATCTCGATTACTCTATCAACCATCGTATCTAAAAAGCTCTTTTTGTATGTTATCAGCAGGTGTATGATCTCTTCTTCATCGATTAAGACGTGGTAGGAGGTTTTTCTTCCGTGTTTGGTAAACTCCACTATGTTATTCTCTTCCAATTTTTTCAGATGCCAGGACACTGTAGAGGGGGATAAACCAACGGATTGCACTATCTCTTTATGACCACAATTATCATGAGTTAATATGAATAATAGGATTTCTCTGACGCTCTTTTGCCTCAGTAATACCAATAATTTGATATTTTTTGATTTGAAGCCTACAGGGAAATAGTGTGACTTATTGCCTTCTTTTTCTTCTTTAATAAGACCATGTCTTGCTAAATAATGTAAATGGTAGCTCACAGATCCTGTTGATAATCCGCTTTTTCTTTCAATCTCCCTGAAATGGCAACCCGCAAATTTTTTCACAATTTCATATATTTTTCTTCTAACATCTAATTCAAGCGTTTTTTCCCTTTTTTCATCTAAGATGACCGGGGACATTTTCACCCCTCATTTTTTTAATAATCCCGCAAAAAAGCTTGAAAGGATTGCAAAGTCAAGCAGTGATGCGATCAAGTCAGTCCAGCCAGCCTGCGGAAAAAACATCTCTGCTGTCGACAAGAATCCTTTCACAGCAAACAAGAAGAATGCTATGCTGACGTACAATAATCTTTTTCGTTTATCTCTCTTATATGCTATCAGTGTAATAACGAAGAGAACTGATGCCAGAATACTGCTGCAAAATGTTACGAGATCATCTGCCTCTATTCCCGGATAGATTATTATATCATCTTCTTCGTATGCAAAAGCCGATGGTGATGATACTAATATCAGAGATAAAAATAGAATGATGAATAGTGCTGCATCGCTTTTGTTGATCATTTTTATCCACCTCATGAAACTACTTTTCAATGTGAATCCCTGTAACGGCGTTATATAGGATTGGTCATGATTGGTCTTTAAATCGGTTATCGTTTTCGAGTATATCTGAAGATGCGAACCCGTGTCATTGTTCATATTGCATACAACGCTATAGTAGCTAATGTAATTAAAACGATGATCAAGATGCGCCAGTATAACGGATTATTCCATTTTGATCCTTTCGCTTCTTCTTTTTCGCTATGAGAGAAAAAACCAAACACCCAGTAGCAACCAGAATAGATAATTATAATATGCACTATATTATCTGATTTGACATGCAGGACATCCTTGAGTACCACAACAATACAAAAGAGACTAAGCGCAGCCAATATCGATACTTTGTTTTCATCAGTCAGTTTCATAATGTTATTTCACCGTTCTTTATTTATTAATTATTTCTTTTTTTACCATGTTGGCGCCCCATTTTAAGGCTATTAAGAGATTGTCCAACCATTCTTTAAATAACTTGTAGTTCAGTCATAGAACATTAGTACAATCGTCGAATGAACGCCCAGCAGGAGAAAAGATCAAGGAAGAAGATATTTTTGTCAAATATATAAATTATAACATGATATATTAACCATGTTACCAAAAAAAGATGGGGGCGTTCAGTGTTTGAGCCCCCATTAGTCATTGGTCATCGTTCAGTCTTCGTCTTCACCATCGTCTCCATCCTCGACTTCGAGTCCGGCGAGAGCGTCCCGGAGTTTCGCGGCGCGGTCGGCTGCTGCGACGAGATCACCGGAATCGGCTGCGGTACGGAGGTCGTCGAGTTGGGTGTCGATCCGACTGATATCGGAACTGTCGCACCATCCCCTACTCAGCTTACTGCCCGGTCCGGGTTGAATACTAATTCGATTGACATCGGAACTGTCGAGCGTGTGTGCGAATCGATCCCAGATCCACTTGAGGTTGGCGGCATCGCCTGCGACCGCGCCCGGGTCGTCGGCTGCTACGTCAATTATGAGCTGGCAAACCCAGAGGTCAAAGCGGGCGAGGTCGATCTCGGCAGGGGGGCGATACTGTAGCTGGAGATCGAGGCATGCGCGAGCAACATCAATAGCAGCCTGGCGTGCCTCTTCCGGTTGGCGGGCGTCGACAGATGCGACGAGTACGACGAGAGCACTACTCATCCGGGCGTCGAGCATTCCGGGCACGTCTCCTGCTTGATACGTGTCCCATGCAGCAATCATCGCATCGACGCTCTCCGACGCCGCGCCCCAGTCTTCTGAGTGGGCTGCGTTGAAGATATCTGCTGCGCCGGTCGAGAGGATCACAAGCTCGGCAGGTGTTGGACCCGGGAGTGCGTCGGTGGGTACAGCGAGCGCAACGGCTTCGAGTTCGCCTTCGACGCATACAAGGAACTCACCATAGCCGGGCGCGAAGATCTTGTCCTCGTAGGTACCGTCCATATGAAGCTCCTCTACAATGATTGAGCCGTTGACATGCCCTCGCGGTCCGTGCATCACCTCGTTGATGGACTTGACAGTGACTTCTTCGAAGACAATGCCAGGGATATTCTCGGGTAGGTAAACGTCTCCTACCTGGGGGTCGTTAGGCATGATCATTGCGACCGGACCGTCCTTGCCTGCGAGCCATGTGCCCTCGTTGTCGGCGATGACGCCGTCTTCGTAGTTGAAGACGTCCTCACCGAAGTACCAGACAGATCCGTTGTCGTCCTGGGCGTACCAGTCGAGCGCGACCTCTGCAATGCGTCCGTCGAGATACGCCACGTACTGGGATTCAAGCGTCTCGACCTGTTGACCGTTCCATTCAATGGTCTTGGTCTCAGGGAGCAGGGTAGCCACGACCCGCAATGGGAGACCCTCCTCCTCGCCGAGCAGGATGATCTGGTCAAGCTCGCTTACGGGGAGGAGTGGGTTGGTCACGTTGGTGGGGTCTGAGAACGAGGGCTCGTATAGATCGACCCGTTCGCTCTCCGGTGCGATCGGGAGGGAAATCCCGCCCGAATATTCGCCAGTCGCAGTATCAACAGTCGGATCCAACGTAGTCTGAAGGTCTGCCTGAATCCGTTGCAAGCCGGCATCTTTATCGGAGTTTGTGCAACCGGATAATGCTGCCGAACCCACCAGCAGCAATATCAACAGAAAACTCATTGTTCTCATTCGTCTCATTGCAATCCACCTCCTGGAAATGTGGCAGAAGGATCCAATTGCGCTGACTCTTCTGCAACGCACACGTTTGCAGTTCCATCCGGTGTACCAGAAACCCTTCCGGACGAAGCCGAAGGGTTTGCAGTTGTAACTGCTGCGGATACACCGATTGTGCTGATGCCGCGAGCAAACGCCATCGGCATCCCATATATTCTTTCTTCTGTTTCTCTTACCATGTTAGCACCTCCTTTTAGTGCTATTTAATGTATTATCCAGCTATTCTTTAAATAACTCATAGTTCAATCATAGAACATTAGTACAATCATCGAATGAACGACAAACAGGAAAAAAGTACATATAATATGGTATTTTCTTAAATATATAAATTATAACATAAGGTATTAACCATACCACCAAAAAAAGAGAGGGGGCTTTCAGTGTGTGAGCCCCATCATTTCAGTCTTCGTCTTCATCGCCCGTGTAACACCACGCCGGTACTAGCATCTACTTCCACATCCATGCCGTTGCTCATTTCGACGTCGTAGACCAATACTCCGTTCTCGTTCTCAAGTTCTACCTCGGTAACGGTCGCATCGGGATTATCCTTTAGAGCCGCCGCTTTTGCCTGTTCCGGTGTGATGGTGGCATCGTGCCGGGCTGACGTGTCATGGGCGAAGGCGGGCATCACGATACTGCCCAATAGCAGTGCCGCAACCAGCACGCCGCCGATTCCTCCGGCGATCAGCCATTTTTGCATTTTTTCTCACCTCCTTTTTTATTTGATAAAACGTTGTTTAATCGATGTTCTTTAAATAACTCGTAGTTCAATCATAGAACATTATTACAAACATCGAATAAAACTGTAATTGTCCTGATAATATCTTTTTACACGTTTTTGAAGTTCCGAAGCGAACCGCATACCTGCTGTTGGGTGAACAACGAACGTAGGCGCGATACCATTCAACAGGCACGTCCATCGCAGCGGCAATGGGACTTGTTGAGACGGGAACGATTCCGGAATCGAGATTGCGTGGTCTCAATCCAACGTTCAGGAATGGGGATACCTGCGCGATGGCGAAGATGGTATGGGATGGCTGCATGCCTTGCAGGGATCGGCGTTGACGTGGTCTTCTCTACACTCGTTCTGATGCTTGCAGTCCCGGTTCTCGCAACCCAGGCGCTCCTGAAGCTCGCAAATTTGAGTTTGAGCAGAGGTCCGGGATAATCGCGTGAGTGATGTGTTTTTGCGGGGTTGGCTGACACCAGAGGACATTGTTAAGTCATCTGAAAAATATTTATAGATCACAACGGTACAAAAATCGGATGCGCAAGTACATACAATTTCCCCCCAAAAAATCAGTGAAAGCACAGGTGTGGGAATTTGCCCTACCAAAAGACTGAAAATGGAGAAAATCGATGTCAAAGCTTTTGTTCATCGCTATTGGCGGTGCCATCGGCGCTCTACTTAGGTATGCTACATCAGGTGTGGCTTACAAATATCTGGGCAGTGGTTTTCCATGGGGCACCTTATGCGTAAATCTCCTCGGTGCTTTTGCGATCGGTATTCTCTGGGGATTATCTGAAAAAACTACCATCTCTTCCGATTTCCGGACGTTTGCGTTTATCGGAATCCTTGGCTCGTTCACAACGTTTTCAACTTATGGTCTG
>DAOVGE010000047.1 GCA_030672605.1 Methanosarcinales archaeon | reverse complement strand
TGAAAAGGCACGCTTGAGGAGGTGCTGGAGCTTGCCGATTACAACAAAAGATGTTTCATTGCGCTCGGATTAGTTAAGGCAAAATTCGTCTTTGGATCTGAATTTCAACTGGAGTCTGATTACATGCTGAATGTGCTCAAGCTGGCGCAGAGCACCACGCTGAACCGGGCACGGCGCAGCATGAGTGAGGTTGCCAGAAACATCGAGCACCCGATGGTCTCCCAGATGATCTACCCGCTCATGCAGGCTGTTGACATCATGGCTCTTGATGCCGATTTCGCAGTGGGAGGAATCGACCAGCGCAAGATCCACATGCTTGCACGTGAGGAGTTGCCGCAGCTGGGGCATCGGGCGCCGGTATGCATCCACACGCCGATTCTTCTCGGTCTGAACGGCGAGAAGATGTCCTCATCAGAGAATAATTATATTTCCGTGGATGATGATGAGAAGTCAGTTGAGAAGAAGATCAAGAGCGCATTCTGCCCGCAGGGGGTAATAGAGGACAATCCGGTAATCGACATATTCAGATACCACATCTTCCCGAGATTTGGCGAAATTGAGGTTAAGAGACCGTCAAAGTTCGGCGGCGACGTCAGTTACGGAACTTATGCTGAACTTACGAACGACTTTGCAAATGAGGGTCTGCACCCAATGGACCTGAAGAAAACCGCCGCCGGATACATCAATTCCATTATAGGTCCTGTCAGAGAGCTACTGTGAGCAACAGGTATAGATCGGTGCTGGCATGGATATGAATATAGATATGGACCAAAGTGGGGGTGGGGGCACGGATTTCACTGAGATCGGTCGTGGTGTGTACAGGCGCAAAGGAGCCGCGAAACTTGCAACCATCGGGACCGCGGGGGGGTATCGTACATGGGACCCGCATCACAGCAAGCTCGCCGCACTGATTCTGACGGGTTACCTGCCGCCGATTGAGGATACTTCGCTGGTACTGTATCTCGGCGCGGCGGCTGGCAGCACAGCGAGTCACGTATCAGACATCGCTCACAGGGGACTTGTGTACGCGCTCGACTTTGCGCCAGGAGAGATGAAAAAACTTATTCTGGCATGCGAAGAGCGTTCAAACATGATCCCGATATTTGCGGATGCGAATCACCCTGAACGATACGCACATCTCGTGGACGAGGTGGACGTCATCTACCAGGACATTGCGCAGCGCAATCAGGCAGAAATCGCCTTAAGGAACGTGGAATGCTTTTTGAAGGAAGGCGGCTACCTGATTCTCATGATCAAAGCACGGAGCATCGATTCAACCGCTGATACGAGAGCTACATTCGGAAAAGAGGTGGCAGAACTGCGAGAAGGCGTTTCTGTTCTGAAGACTGTTAAACTGCCGCAGTACAGGGATCACCTCGCTGTGATTGCGAGACGGTGAGGGGATCAGATAGAGACCCACAGAACCAGAACCGCCACAAATCCAATGACCAAGGCATAATCCCGTCCCGCCAGCGCCCTGCCATAATAGTACCGCTTCGCATCCCGGTGGTAACACCGTGACTCGAGAGCATCGGACAATTCATCCGCTTTCCTGAACGATCTTCGCAGCAGCGGAACGATCAACGCAGTAAAACCCGCAATCCCAGTTGGCTTGCATCCTCTCGCTGCCTGCGCCCGCAGAATCGCATCCCTGTCGAGCAGCAATCCGGGAATAAATGTTACGGCAAGTCCGATCATGAATGCGCAATCTGCGCCGAAGCGTCCGAGTGGTCTCAGAAAGAAGGCGAGAGCAGTCTTCAACTCGGATTGTGAGGTTGTGTGCAGCAGTATCATTGTGAAGAGGATCAGGAGAATGAACCTTGCGGGCGGGATTGCCGCAGCGACGACGTTGCCTTTCGAGACTACGAGCAGATGGGTCAGAAATATCAGAACAAGGAATATCGCAATCGGTCTGAGCCCTCGCAGAAGACTTGCGATTGGGATACCTCCGACAGCCGCAAGTAGCAGCACGACTGCCCCCAGAAGCCCGAGTTTCATCGGACCTGCCAAATAGACTATAATTCCCATTCCTACTGTAAGCAGCAGCTTCGTGCGTGAATCGAGCCTGTGAAGGTATGAGTCTCCCTTTCTATACGTGGCAAACATCATTTTCACCTCCAGTCCGAATACTGATCTTTCATACCCGTAAATGCCAGAACCCCATCGTCCAGCACCGCGATTCGTTCTGATATGTCCAGAACATCCCGGACTCGGTGGGATATGTAAACAACGGTCAGATCGCAAGCCACCCCACTAATCACCTCCAGAACCCCCCTTCTCGACTTTTGGTCGAGCCCGGCAGTGGGTTCGTCGAGAACGAGGTAGTCGGGCGCGCTTGCAATCACGCATCCGAAGGAAACGAGCCTCCGCTCTCCTGAGCTGAGATGAAACGGCGACTTCTCGAAAATCCCTGAATCCAGACCCACCGCATCCATCGTAGATCGTATCTTCCGATCTATCGCATTCTCTGATAAGCCCGTCTTCCTGAGCCCGAAAGCCATATCCTCCCGGACGGTTTTTTCGAAGAAGAAGTCCTCGGGATGCTGAAATAGAATTCCAGCGTTCTTTCCGGGCTCAGGTGGTATTCCATCGATTGTGACGCTGCCCGTTGTGGGCGTGTCAAGCCCGGCAATGAGCGATGCGAGCGTGGACTTCCCGGAACCAATCCCTCCGATAATCCCAAAAACTCGCCCCTTCTCGATTCTGAGATCTATATTCTTCAATGCAGGGACTGCCCAGTCTGTGCCCGGATTGTATGTGTGGGATACGTGCACAATCTCAATTCCAGGGATCTTCTGAGGCGAACGGGCAACTTTTGCGGAAGTGAGGGTGTGGGGGCGGGCGTGGGTGTGGGTGTGGGAGGGGGTGCGGCGGTGGGTGGGGGTGGCGGCGAGTTTGTGGTTCTCGATTGCTTCGTCCCCATATTCGGGCAGTTTCCACGATGTTATCCTGCCCTCGGCGATGCGGATCACCCTGCTACAGTTGCACAGATCGTAATGGTTGTGTGTGATCAGAATAACCGCTGTGTGGTCTCTGTTCAATTCCGATATCGCGTCAAGCGCGTTCCGCCGACTGGTGGGGTCCAGCATCGAGAGTGCCTCATCGAAAACGATGCATTCCGGCTCCATCGCCATCACCGCAGCCAGATTCACCAGTTGCTTCTGACCGCCGCTCAGAAGAGCGATATTTTTGTATCGGAGATCTCCAATCCCGAGCAGATCCAGATAACGATTGATCCGGCGGTCGATCTCGGATTTCGGAATGCCGATGTTCTCCAGACCGAAGACGATGTCCTCCTCCACGGTTTCACCGATTGCCTGTGCATCCGGGTTCTGAAACACGATTCCCACCGATCTTCTGATCGCAAGCAGGCTCTCCGGGTCGCATGTTGTGGGTGCGGATGTGGATATGGGTGTGGCTGTGGATCGTCCGTTCACGGTAATCTTCCCACCACAGGGTATCAGAAGACCGTTTAGGAGCTTTGCGAGCGCAGTCTTCCCTGAGCCATTGTCTCCAGTGATTCCGAGATACTCACCTCGTCTGATATGGAGATCTATCCCGCTCAGAACCGGTTTTTCCGGATATGCAAAGTATACGTCATTGAGTTCGATCATTCTTCAGTATTTTCCACTATTTTCCATTATTTCTCAATCAATGGTTCGATTCGTCTGAACACGATCAATGCGGCGATCAATTTGATGAAATCACCGATCAGGAATGGCAGAACGCCGGTTACAACCGACTCCTTGATGGGCAGATGCGTAACGATTGACAATTGCATAACTCCAAACAGGTAGATCACAGCAAGACCCGCAATCATTGCACCGATCGCAGCAGACGTGCTTCTGCCGAATATTTCCACGATCAAACCTATTACGTATGCGGCACCGATGAATCCGATGAGATATCCGCCAGTATACCCCATGATGACTCCGATTCCTGACGATCCTCCTGAAAAGACCGGGAAACCGATTATTCCGATCATCACGTAGACCGCCATGCTTGTGCCTGCCCACCGGCTGCCCAGAACCAGCCCGGAAAGGAGCACAAAGAATACCTGGATCGTGATCGGAACCGGGCTCACCGGAACCTGGATTCGCACGAACGCACCGATCGCTGTCAAGGCTGCGAATAGGGATGCGTAGATCATCGGTTTTATGCTGGCGTGCCCGGACATGGTGGTTCTCATGAGTTGTCAACCTGTTTCTGGATTAGTGGTTGACAACTCTACATAAGTGCTTGCCAGCAAATGTGTTATACTTCGCACCGCCACAAACTGAGCTTTTTTGCAATGTGTCAGTCGGATGTACAACAACACGAAAGACGTGACGACAGATATCACCCTTCGCGTCTCTCTCGCCTTTGCGCCTTTGCGCCTTCGCGTTAAATTGAGAA
>DAOVGE010000213.1 GCA_030672605.1 Methanosarcinales archaeon | reverse complement strand
CATTAAATACCACCGAAACCCAGCCGGTCGCTTCCTTTGTGCCGCCTTTCACACCCACATAGAGATATGTGAAGAGAAGATCGGAAGGAACGTCGTTAAAGACCTCTGTGTATGGCGAGGTGCCCACCCCGTGCCCACCATTGACATAGACGCCTCCTACAACGGTATCGTGCCTGATCGTATCGAGGTTGAATCCGTCAGAGGCGTATTGTGCGGATGCAGTGGGCAGAGAGGATACTATAAGCACTACTGTCAGTACGTACCCGATTTCGTTGACACGATGGTGTGCATCCTCTCGAACGGTATTCCAGTTCATAGTCGTCTTCTTAATGCAGTGATTGATACGGTGATTGTGAGAATCGTAAGGAGTGATCCGAACCCTGGTGTCGATTCTGATGCCGGTTCTGATGCCGATGCCGGTTCTGATGTCGATTCGGTTGGTGATTCGGATGACGGTTGATGCGATCCGTAAGAGACCACAAGAAACGCGTTGCTTGGAGCCATGAAGTCGCCATCATCCTTGATCTGCACCGTGTTATCGCGGGCTACCAGATGCGCGCTCACATCGCGCTCATCGATTGCGAGATACGTAGACGGATCGCCTGCATACACCTCGCGATACGTCTCCTCATTGAATGTCAGGGTGTTTTCACCCTTGTCCCCGGAAGCAACGACGGTTGTGAGAATCGCTCGCGTCACATCCGCCACATCGCCCTGATGGACGTCTCCTTCGAAGACAAATTCCGTGGTTGCCTCTTCCGCTGTTATGCCGACCTCCTCATTGGCGTAGATAAAATCGCATCCTTCTTTGACCCAGTACTCGATCTCATCCTCGTCCGGATCGTTGTAAATAACCAAAAGCCCGATTCCGTTCATGCAGAACTTTTTAAAGTCGGTGGCTGCATTTTCAACGACTGCCGTGTACGCGCCGCCGGATTCAACCTGCTCAGTTACGTCGTAGCAGTATGTCCCAGCCGGATAATCATAAGGCGGTGTTCCCTTGCGGTCTGTGAAGGTCTGATCGGGATTTATCTCCATTCCGCCAAATGTGACCAGCATATCCGGATACGTGCCATCGCTCTCGATATAACTCCATGTCCAGTACGTATACAGTCGTGCGAACTCAACGGTTGCCCCTGTCGGGAGTTCGATCGGAAGATTAACAGTGTATGTTGCATTCGGGTGTAGCCTGCCAGAGTACTTGCTGTCCCCGATTGTGTAGATGAGGTCTCCTCTGATGTTTCCGTGTTGGTATATGAGGAGTGGATTGTCGCCGGCGTAGCTCTCGCCGGCATGGTCGTTCTGTTCGTGCCCGCCGGAGGCATCCTCTGCCGCTATGATGGGTATGAGGGAGAGTATAAGCATTGCTATTATTATATGTTTCATGATATCATCCTCCGATACATAGTATTATAAATCTGTATAAAGGCACGTAAGCTTCATGACATATAAATGTTTCTTCACACCGGAGACTGCCATATTGCTCTGGCGCTCGCTTCCGAAATGGCTTCTCCGATGCTGATACACCCACGAATGAAAAAACTTTGAACGAATCGTGCGAGTTTTCAAAAATGTTAATGAATCGCAATCCACCCGCATAACCACAATCTATTTCAGCACCCGGCACCATATCGTGGATCGTGCAGTATCTATCCGAGTTTGCGCGATGTGATCTCTGTGAATGGAAGTGCGGAGTCAACCGACTCAATGGCGAGCGTGGCGTATGCCGGGCAGAGTTGCCGCAGATCGCATACACAATGCTCTCAAGAAGACTTGCCAGTTACTCGGTTACCATGCTCGGATGCTCTTTTCGATGCATCTACTGCAATGCTTACCGGATATCGCAGTACCCTGATGCGCAATGGTTCTACCGGGATTATGTAGAGCCAGAGAGACTGGCAGCAGAAGCGATGTCCAGAATGATGCCCGACACCGATAAGATCAGTTTCACAGGGGGCGAGCCAACGATCCATCTACCCTATATCGAGGAGGTGGTGCGGATAATCCAAAAAAAAGATCCGGATATCGGTGTGGGGATTGCAACCAATGGTTTCTGCACGCAAAAGACCTTGGAACGAGTGATCGACATCGCGACATCGATCTCTTATGAGATCAAGGCGTACGACGATGATGTGCACCGGATGCTGACAGGCGCACCATCCACACCAGTACTCAGGAATGCGAGCGTACTTGCAACGGATGCCAGGGAGAATATCCGCGTATTCAGAACAGTGGTGATACCAGGTATCACCGAGCACCAGATCGCAAGAATCGCAGCATTCATCGCAGAGATCGATCCATCGATACCGTACCGATTGATCGGATTCAGACCGAACTTCATATTGTATTACCATCCCGGACCCAGCAAGGATCTGATGAACGATCTGACCGAGCAGTGCAGGGATGCCGGACTGACCGACGTTGCATGGTCCGGATATTATCCAACCGAGATTCCGGGCGGAAGCGAGGCAGAAGTCGCTGCGCAGTATCTCAGGCGTGCTGGCTGCAACCGATATCCACGATCGTGCGGGGACTGCGAGCTCAGAGATCGGTGTCCGGCATGCCTGCTCGAGCCGTGGGGTTGAGCATCAAAAAGGCTGTTCTCGAGTATATGCTCGGGTAACTTGTGGTATGAACCACAAGATTTCTGTGTTAATCTTGTGTAATCTTGCTAATTCTAACGGATTCTGTGGTTTTCAAAAGATGCCGGAAGAAGTGATTTTTCATTCTTCGCGTCTTTGCGCCCTCGCGTCTTTGCGTTTCTCTGATTCAACGCAAAGTCGCAAAGTCGCAAAGACGAGAAAGACGAAGGAGTGACGCCCGCGATTTCTACACATGTGAGGGCTACTGCTATCGACCACAGAAAACGTCAGAACCAGTAATCTTGTGTAATCTCGTGGTGTTATACGCGGATATCCACACAATATTGAGTAAGTACCTTCTCAACATATCTTAAGAATAAGCAGCCCTAACATCCCTCTAATATCTTCTCCTCATCTCAGAAACAGGGGTCTCTGGTATCTCGCGTGAAAGTATTCAAACGACCCATCATATCGGTTATTTACCCAACTCATCACACTCTAGTTTCAAGGGGTTTTACGGAAATTTGGTCTGTTTCTGGCAGTTTTTATCACGAATTTCACGAATGGACGAATGGCACGAATTTATTCCGGTTTAACATGCGTGAAATTCGTTTATTCGTGTCATTCGTGATCTCTAAGCACGTAAGATCACGCAAGCACAATTCATCTACGAGACGCTTGCAACGCAAATTACCAAAGAGCCAGAAACAGTTGGGATACCATTTTTCCGTCACATCCCCACCTTCGACGTAATCGACCTACGAAACGATACCACAGATCCTCTCAATCGTTTTCTCGAGTTCCACAAGCACCATACCAAGATTCGTGTCCGGTTCGACCAGTGTCGCCAGAAGCATCTGTCTGCCAGCACCCATGACGATCAGTCGCCCCCGCCTGGATTCAACGATCATGCGGTCAGGCACCTGTTTGTCCAGTCCAACAGCTGTAATCTCTGCGGCTCCGAGCATCGTTGCCGCCATGGCGGCAAATGTGCTCGCGTCCCTTGGCGCGTTCTGCGCAATCAATACGCCATTCCGGCTTGCTATCGCACTTGCCTCGATTGCAGCCATCAGATGCAGATCTGACAACGCCTTATTGAGTGCGGTCATTATGGTCATGCAACAAATCCCCTCGGTGATTCACCGACCTTCACATTTTATTTCAGACTATTATTAAACTTTCGGTGATATGTCTACTCCGGCACCCCTGCACCACCCCTCGGCAGCCGGACCCCGAACGTGCTGCCAGAACCAACCTCGCTCGTTGCCCATATCGCGCCGCTGTGCTCGCGGATGATGTTTGCCGTGATCATGAGACCAAGTCCGGTGCCTTTACCCTTCTCAACCTGCCAGAACTCCTCAAAGATGTGCTCCAGATCCTCCGGTGCAATTCCGATTCCGGTGTCGCTGACAAGTATTCTGACGCAATCGCACTCCTCTTGCTCGATTGCGGTAACCGATACATTGCCGCCTTCCACTGTAAACTTGATCGCATTGCTGAGCAGATTCACAAAGACCTGCTCGATTCGGTCATAGTCTCCTGTAATCACGATACCATCAGGAATGTCCGATATGCATGAAATATTCTTCTCCCGTGCAATCAGTTCCATCTCTGCCACAGCCTCTCTGAGCAGGTTGGATAGGTTCAGTTCAACGGTCTTCAGTTCCAGTTTCCCCGAACGTATCTTTGATATGTCGAGCATGTTTGCAATCAACCGCAGCAACCGGTCACTGTTTGATATAACCCTTGAAAGAGCCTCTTTTTGCTTCTCATTCAGGTCTCCGAGCATCCCATCAGCTACAAACTCGGTGAACCCACGAATCGACGTAAGCGGGGTTCGCAGTTCGTGGGATGCGATGTTCATGAAGTCTGTCTTGAGCTGATCGAGCTTTCTCAACTCCTTGTTTGCTCTTCGCAGTTCATCGGTCACACTCTTGAGCTCGGTGACATCCCTCAAAACCTCCACATAGCCGATTACTACACCGTCTGTGTCACGCAGCGGTGCGCCGCATGTCATGATCGGAACACTGCGACCGCTCCGGTCGGTAACATACATCTCCCAGCAGACGCCGTTTGCGCAATCATCGACCGATTCTCTGAGCCGGCATCGCATCTTGCACGCGTCGGTCAGGAAGACCTCATGGCAGAGCTTCCCGACGGCGTCTTCTGCTGCGATGCCTGTAAACTCCTCGCATGCTCTGTTGAACATTGTTATCTTGAAATCGTTGTCGGTTGCGAAGACACAGTCCGGCATACTCTGAATAACACTCACAAGCTTTATCCGCTGGTTCTCGAGATCACGATTGACCATGGCGATTCGATCCTTCAGTCTCCTGTGCGCCCCCTCCAGTTCGGACACCATCCTGTTGAACCGCATCGTGAGCGTGCCGATCTCGTCATTCGTAACCACTGGAACCTGTACCAGATAGTTGCCCCTCGCCACTGCCTCTGCGCCCTCATACAGCCGTCTGATCGGTCTCGTGACCTGTCTGGTGATGAGAACAGAGAAGATGCCGATCAGCAGAAGAACGCCGATCGTAACCAGAGCTGCCCGTTCGAGCAACGTGTGCAAAGCGAGCAACGTTTCATCATAATCTTGCTCAACGAGCAGATACCACCCGGGATCAGATGTCTTCACCTGAGCGCCGATGACCTCTCTTCCGCCACGATTGTAGATTCCGCAGTAATTCTTGCCAGAATTGCGTACCGTCACATTCTCACTCGTTGAACCGCTGATGAGCCTGCTATCACAATCAACCAGATATGTCCTGCCGGTCTCATCAAGGTGCTTGCGATCGCGTACCGTCTTGTGAATCGTGGTCAGGTTGATCCTGCCAACGACAATTCCGGTCGTTCTGTTATCAAGAATGAGCGGTGTTGATACGAGCATCGTCAGTATGTTGATCGTTGGGGATTCGTACACGCCAGTCAGGTGGGTCTGATTCAGTCCCTCGCGATAATACTCACGCGACGATCTGTCATCCCCGATGACATCACCATTGGTGGATGCGATCACGGTTCCGTTCTCATCCAGCACGAATACCTCCTCGAAGGTTCCGAATTCCTCCCGTATAATATCTCCAAAATTCACTATCTCAGCCATCGCATCCATGTACTCTTCACTCGATGTATTAGCGGTCTTGATCACCGTAACGCCATTGACAATCGATGTTGTTCTTGCGATCACCTTCGCAGCGCCCATTTGCTGTGCAAGTGACAAATTGATAGAATCTGCCCTGGTCTGCGCAACCGATTTCAGGTGTAGATGAGCATGCTCCTCTATCGATGTGGTTGAGTAATCGTATGTGTAATACCCGATGATACCGAACGGTACGGTCGAAATTGCAACGAGCGTGAGAATCAATTTGAATTGGAGTCGCATGTCAACGGTAGGTCCTCAAAAGCCATCCCCAGTACCTGACCGTGGTCGTCAGAGCAAGCGTCATCCCGATCGCGGTCAACACATTGCACCATTGCGAGGCTGCGATTGTGACCTCAGGCATCAAAACACTCCACAACTTGATCTGAACGTCTATGAAGATGAAGAGAGAGGCAACATAGTACACCATATAGTACGGTTTCATGTGCAGTGCACATCCGAGTTTCTCGCTGAATCGTGCAAGCGTGTACAGCGCAAAGATCAGTGAGATACCCACAACCGCCCATAAGACCTCGCCACTCATTTCGCAACCCCCATCATGGTTCCGTACAACATAACAGTGAGGACCAGGAGCAGTATCGCGCCCGCGCATCCGAGAATGATCCCATCGTAATTGAGTGCGCGCATCACCGCAGACACTACAAGCATCACCGCAGGCACCAGAAACCATCTGTAGTGGGTCTCTCTCTCGAATTTTATCCGGTAGAACCTGCCAATCGCAAAGAGAAACAATGTTATGGCGGACGCTGTGATCAAGGAATACATCTCAATGGCACTCCCGATACTCACCATCCCAACACTCACCCCTTGCCGAACGCTACACCAAATGCTTCTTCCCCGGTCAACCTCGGCACTCCACTGAACACACCTTCATAATGCTTGAATGACATTTCATCGGTTTTTATAGTGATTCCACCATCATCAATCTCGATCTCGTGAATCCCGGTATCATGCGCACTCCCGCGCATCTTGAGAACCGAGATCGCCCTGCGCAGTTCTGACGCAATCTCCACATATCTGAGCATGACAACAGTATCCATGACATGCGATGTATCGTTCTCGGCAATCCTCTTTGAACCAAGGAGGTCTCTCGTTTCGCTGACGAGAACTGTTGTGATATTCTTTGATTTGAGATATCTCGATAATTTATACACATACTCGGGATCATTGGCGTCAGGCGAGATATCGGTAAATCCGGTGTTGATTGAATCGACCACGACTCGCTTCACATCAAATTCCTCAACATAGTCGCGTATCTGAAGCAGATTCTCACTGACGTAGACCTCATCATCTTTTGGATGCAGGATGTGGAGCATAGAATCGTCCTCGAGAGATTTGAGATCCCATCCGAACGAGAGTGCGTTTCTGCGCAGTTCCGCTTCAGTCTCCTCAAACGAGACGATCAATCCCGGTTCGTGGCTGCGCGCACCATTGAGGATGAATTGCATGCCTGCAGTGGTCTTACCGGTTCCGCTGGGACCTGTGATGAGCGTGGTTGTTCCGTGGATGAGCCCGTCATGTAACATCCAGTCAAGTCCTGTGATACCGGTACTCACCCGCTTGCGCGCAGCAATCCCGTTTCCGCCGACCGTGGTTATGAGGCTTGGATATGTGATGATGCCGCTCTTTGTGATTCGGTACACGTGCTTGCCGCTCGCATAGTCCTGTCCACGCATCTTCAAGATATCAAGATACCGGACACGTCGCCCTCTCCTCGGTTCATTCGATAGGTAGATGATTGCATCCGCAACATAGCTGATCGGGCTTGTCGGGAGATTTTTCTCAGTGAACTCGCCTGTGACCAGCACAAGGGAATTCCAGCCCTTCATTCCTACAAAAAGATCAAAATAAAACTGCCTGCGGTCACTTTCGTCAAGCGGCAAGTCCATCGTCGTGATCGGGTCAATTGCGATGCGATCTGGCTGAATCGCCTCGACATTCTCCTCGATTATGTCCAGCAGATCATACGTCTTGTTCTTCATAATCTCCTGACTCAGATCGAAGTAGATCAGATTCTCTTCCTCGTACAACGATTGATCATAGAAGCTGAAGTTTGACATATATCCGCTGAGCATCGCAATAGGCTCGGATATCGCCGAAAAATAGAGGCATGTCTCGCCATTTTTTGCCGCATCAAATAGTGACTGGATCGCAAATGTTGTCTTGCCTGTTCCGGCTGTGCCAGCGATTAACACAGTGGATGGACGCGTGAATCCGGAATCCAGAATCTGATCCAGTCCGGGTATGCCGGTTGGAACCTGTTTCATAAGATCACCTTTTTACGTATGGGGGCATGGTGCCGTACATTCCTACATCCTCACACTATATATTTCTAATCGCAAGAACTTTTTTTAGGTCAGGAAAATTTATCTTCCAGATCAAAAACTTTTCTCGGTCAGAGAAAAAAAAATTGTGTTGGCAATCAATCACGCAACATCACAAGTGATATCTGGTCGCCTGAGGTATATGAAGATTTCGGGGGCATGAAGACATTCATGGATTTCCTAAAAATTAATATATCGGACATGATTCATCTTTCTTCTGGCTGGTTGAAGAGCATGACGTTACTCTGGCAACGCGTGTACGATTAGATTGGTGGAATCAGTGTAATCTGTGTAAAACAGTGGTTGATATGACTTTTAGCCACAGATTAACACTGATTTCACAGATTGGGAGTTAGTTGTTTGCCACACGTTATTGAGTACATTCCGATTAACGATTAAAGGTTCGTCGGATGAACCGTGTGGCTCTTCTCTGTTTTGTATGGGCAAGAGGGCACCCATTCTGCTAAATGGGGCATCGATGCAGAAGAGCTATCCTGGATAAAACATGGAGAATAAAACCACAGAGGAACACAGAGGGTCACAGAGAAATGTAATCTGTTTTAAGATGGGATTTATGAGTAATGACTGGT
>DAOVGE010000211.1 GCA_030672605.1 Methanosarcinales archaeon | reverse complement strand
AGGATACGGTTCAGGTGCTGGATCCCAAAACATACAAGACGGTTCTTTTGAAGAAGCCATCGTTCCTCCATGCAAAAGCTGGAAGCGATGTGTGTATGATCGTAACAGCGAGAGGGCTCTTTCTGCTTCCGGAGTGATTTATGGTTGACGAGATTGGGCGAGGGCAACGGGCAACGCAGGTGCTGCTAATTGTTGATATATACTTCGCACCGCCACAAACTGAGCTTTTTTGCAATGTGTCAGTCGGATGTACAACAACACGAAAAACGTGACGACAGATATCACCCTTCGCGTCTCTCTCGCCTTTGCGCCTTCGCGTTAAATTGAGAACGCAAAGACGCGAGGACGCAAAGACGCAAAGAACGAAAATCGCGGTTTATACCGGTGTCGAGTACACTCCCGGTGTGTACAGTCCCGGTGCAACAATATTGCCCCCTGAGCTTTCAGACCCCGCCCACCATCAGCTTGAAGATCAGAAACGCAATCGTCATCATGATCATGGCGTGCTTGAGCCCTGAGAGCACGTTGCCCTCGCCCATCACGCCAGCGATAAGTCCTGAACAGAAGCCCTGAATGAGCGATGCGTGGAAGAATAGGCGCTTGTACATATCAAGATCGAAGCCGCCGAGAAATCCGCCGCCGGTGTCTCCGGCGGATGCCATCTGCTCGCCAGCCTCCGCCATCTGAGTCAGAAACGTGCTGGTGATCACATAGATGACCCCAACAAAAACAAGGAATGAAATGTATATGATCACGATGTAGATCATCATGTTCATCACCCGCTCCTTTTTCAGGGTCTGCTCGGTCTCCGCATCCCGTGCAGCGACCGCGAGTACCTCGCCGACATCGCCGCTCGACTCGTTCGCTCTGGTGATGAGTGTGATCGACCTCGAGACCACATGCGTTCTGATGCGATTCGCAAACCGCACCATCGAATCATTGACGTCCAGACCCCAGTTGATATCCTTCCAGACCAGCTTGATCTGTTTGCTGAGTGCGCCGATATCAGATTTCGCCATCAACTTGATCGAATCCCTGATCGTCATACCGGTCTCGTTCGTGCTTGCCAGTTTGCTGAGAAACCCCGGAATCTGCTTCTGGAGCCTTCTCTCACGCATCGACTTCATCTCATGGAAGAATGCGAGCGGGACGAGTGCTATGTACATCGAGTACACGATATGATCATCCAGAAAGTTGGTGATAAGATCAAGACTCAACAGTTCATGCCTGTGCAGTGCGAACGCGATCACGAAGAAGATCACTGCAAGCGGAACGCTCGCAACCAGTATGTTGATCGGTCGCACCTTAACCGATTTCAATGGATCGCGTAGTAACTGCCTGAATGCAAGCGTCTTTTTGGATTTTATGAGACTTGCCCACTTCTCCTTCAGTGCGAGCATCTTCTCGAGCTCCGGATCAGGTGGAGCGTTCTTGTCGGCTTTCAGGCTTTCAAGTTCGGTCGGCATCGCAATCTCACAATCGAGTCTGGTTCGCGTCGGGAGAAGCGGGGGGATGCCACCAGCAGATGGTGAGAGCATATTGATCATGACCACGAACATGACCGAACCGATGGGAAGCACCGCATATATGATCGCATAGAGCATCATGTCGTCTCCTGACCCCATCAGAACCATCATAACTCCGATTATGATCATAAAGAGCGGTCCAGCCACGAATGCGGTCACATAAGACTCTGCGATCAGCGCAAGCGTTTCGAGATAGCCTTTCTGATCGATCATCGACTCCTTCAGGTACTGATCCGACTTCTCCATGAAGTACTTCGGGATGTCGCCGCCGCTGTCGATTACCGAGAGCAGATTGTGTGCCAAGTCCTGAAACTTGGGGGACGGCGTCAATTCAGAGATGTTTTGAAGAGATGTCCGCAGATCGTGTCCGAAATACTCCATATCTCGCACGATCAGGTCAACTTCCTTTGCAACCTCGCCGTACGTGTCCTCGCACTTCGCAAGCGATTTGAATATCTCAATTAAGTTCATGCCGCCGTTGGAGAGCGCATACATGAACGTGACCGCATACGGGAGGTTCTGGTTGATTGCGGTCTTGCGCCCGCCAGCCTTGATGGATGGATACATTAAAAACAGGACGTAGACGACCCCGCCGAGCACGATTGTGAGAAAGACGACAAGGAACAACGAGAGGAAGATCTCTTTATAATCGAGTATCCACGCAGTCGATTCGCCGAATGTGAGTTTTGTGATCTTTTCAGGAAGACCGATGACCGCAATTGCGACAAAAGAGATGACCAATCCGAGAATCGCTCCGGTGATCCCTGCGACTGTGGAATAAAACAGCGAATTTGAGATATACATCTCGTAGGATATCGGTATGCGAGCCTGCTGCAGCTTGTGGCGCAGATGTTGGTACTCTGACGATTTCGCCTTGATGTGGTCGCCTAACACCACGAACGGAACCAGCATGAATAGATGCAGCCAGTAGTGGAACCATTTTTTGAATTTGTTGGACTCTGCCGCAGATTTATCGGGCTCTGCGGATCTGGAAGTGCCGCTGATTGCAGATAGAATTCTTACATCGTGTATATCTTTCTTTTCCTCGATTCCTATATCGTCCTGCTCTGCTGACAGTCCAAAGAGCGCGCCCAGTTGATCTGGTGGAGCCAACAGAGTTTCTGGCACGGATTCGATCTCTGTTATCTGCTCTGTAAGAAGTGATTTCGCTTCCTCTTCGCCGATGGGCTCTTCTGCGACTTCTGCTTCTATTTCTTGTTCGGTTTCATCGTGTACTCTTCCTGATGCGGCACCGCGAAGCCCTCTTCCGGGGGCTTGATCAGGCTTGATGGGTGTTTCTACAGGCTCAGCTCCAAGCATCCGCCCCATGAGAAGTGATTTCGCTTCCTCTTCGCCGATCGGCTCTTCTGCGACTTCTGCTTCCACTCCTATTTCGGCATCATCGCGGAGTTTCCCTGATGCCGCACCGCGAAGCCCTTTCTTGGTCTCACTGGGTTGTTTCCGGACGGTTTTTCCCCTGTTTTCACTTGCCTTACTTCGGAGTCCCATGTATCCACCTTAAACGCCATACCCATCAAGAACCGTTTTATACAGGACAAAATCGTCCGAATTTGCAAATTCCTCGATCATATCGTCCGGGAGATTCTCGAGCATTGTATCCAAAATTGTCAGGAGCTCTTTTACTTCATGGGGATCAATCGGTGACTGTACACCCTCTGGCACCACGTGAGCCTCTCTGAGTTCGGTTATCTCGTTATTTGCCGCAGCGAGGTCATCACGTGTGGAATTGAGTTCGGATAACAGTGACCCATGCTTCGATTGTAGCTCTACAATCTCGTTTCGTGCGGATTCGAGTTCTGCTGTCAACGCCGTTTGCGTCTCGGATTCAGATGCAGATCTCTCTTGCACCCCCCTGAGTTCGGCGATCTCGTTGTTTGTCGCAGTGAGTTCGGATAACAGCGATTCGTGCTTCGATTGCAGCTTTGCAATCTCGTTTCGTGCGGATTCGAGTTCTTCGATCGCGGTCCGTTCGAATTTCACCTCTACCGCTTCCACTTCCGAGCCCTCAGCAAATATGTGCGGTATCAGTCTCGTTATTTCTTTGTTAGCGGTAAGCATTTCCCCAACAACAGACTTCAAATCATTTTCTGCTAATTTTACCGATTCTTTTGCTTTTTGGCATTCTAATTTTCCATCTATGAGGATAGTCTCTGTTTCCCGGATCGCTCTTTCTTCTTCAGCCAGCCGTCCTCTGGCATCTTCAATATATAAGTACGTAGACTCCTCTTTCAGCTCCAAATTATCCAATTTAGTTTCCAGCGCACTTATGGTGTCCTCTGCGTCTCTCAATCGGTTCTGTGACTCTTTTTGGGAGGTGTGCAGCTCATCGAATGATTCTGTTCGCGCCCTCGTATTTCGGACATCTTTAAGTCTCTTCTCTTCCTCTTCCAGATCTCTGAGCAGTCTCTGCTTTCTGGCATACGTATCGTTCAGATTGCTCAGGTTCCACCGCACCCATCCAAGATCTGATCTCGCCTTGTTGAACTCGATGCCCGCAGATGCGATCTCTTGCTCAGCAATTTCCACTTTTTTCTCTTTTTCGTGCAGATATTCCCTCAATTTCTCATCTTTGTGATGTATTCTAGAAAGAACACCATGTGCAGCGCGCATTCTGGCAGGTTCCTTCTTGGCATCTGCCTTTGCTACATCAACAGCTTTTTTCGCATCCTCCATCTCAATTTTTAACTTCTTGAGGTCGTTTTCTGAGGTTTCGGCTACTTTAGTCAACCGTTCTCGCTTTTCGCCCTTCGCAAACAACAGACCACGCTTTGCCTTCTTGCGATCAGACGTAACCTTGTTCTGTCTGTCTTTTACGATTTTCAGTTCTTCTTTTGCCTCTTTGACAGGAGCGTCCAGATCTCTCTTCTTTACATCGCCCTCTGCCAGTTCTCGTGCGCATTTCACTGCGTTTAGCGACCTTTCTACATCGCTACGCTCCTTTTTTACATCATTCAGTTCTGATTCTTTTTTATCGAGTATTTCCAGATGTTGCTTGATCAATTGTTCCTGACTTTCTATAGACAGTTCTTTTCCTTCAGACTCTTCTATCTTCAGGTCTACCGCCGTCAGATCGCATTTTATTCTATCAACCGTATCTATCACTTGTTGTTCCACAGAGTTAATTTTTTCTTCCTCTTCTATCTCCAATTTACCAAGGTCATCGTTTATCTGATCCAAGATACTCTCTTCTCTTCTTTTTTCAGATTCTGTGTCACTCAAAAGAGTGCGAACATCTTCGATCTCTGATTGTATACTTTTTACACCGTTTCCATCGCATATCGCGGATGTACGCTCATATCTTTCCTGAGTATCAGCCAGAATCGAGATGGTGTCCGCAATCATGGATGTCGTTCTCTCGAAATTTGCCTGCGCATCAGCCAGCGTGCGTTCACAATCAACCTTGCGCACATCCAGATCGCCAATATGCTCAACAGAGCGGCGGATATCGTCAATCGCTGCTTGTTTGCCCCCCCTCTCAAAATGCAACGCATCCTGTACAGATTCCAGCGTATTCATACACAACCACTCCTATTATAAAAACGACCCCAATCCATATTAATCTTATCGATGAAAATCATTTCATGAATCCCGTAGTGATGGAGCGACCCATGTTGTACGATGGTTTGCAGATCGAACCGCTGTGGGCGTACGAGCATGCAGATGTCCGCGGTGACTCGATTGTCGTCTTCCGCGGCGCAATGGATGTTGTGCACGTGAAGGATCTCGAGGACGAAAAGGATCAGAAGGCGATTAAGGGCGACGATCTGATCCATTTCATCGTTGAGCGGTTCTCATCGCCTGCGAGCATACGGCAAGCGTACTATATGCAGCGGATCCTGATCGTCTGCGTTCAGGATGTCCTGAGGAGTAAGGGGGTGAGCAGCGAGAGACGGGGTGATGATATATTTGTGAATGGGAAAAAACTAACTGTGAGCATAGCAACGGCAGGAATATCGTCGGAAAAGATCCATTGCGGCATCAATCTGACCAGCAGCGGGACGCCTGCCGAAGCAAACGCGACCGGGCTGCGCAATCTCGGGATCGAGCATGATTTGTGGAAGAACATCGGAAAGGATATTGCAGATCGGTTTGTTTCTGAGATTGAGGACATCGAATCGGATATTTGCAAAACGAGATGCTTGAATGCCTGAAGGGTGGCAATCGAATGATATCAGACGACGTGATCCTTGCCGTATTTGTATCGGATGAGCAATTCAGAAATGTACTTTCCAGAGTGATAAAGGACGAACTTGGAATGACCGCAATTGAATTTAGCAAATGCGCCTCGATACCGCACAGCACACTATATAAGATACTCTCGGGGCACCGCGAGCCGAACGTGAAGACGCTCCGGGCGATCGTACATGCCATACGAGAACTCGAGGGCAGAGAGAAGAATTTTATCGCAGTGATCGCAGCGCGTCCTGTTCTCGACCGCATCACTGAGCGGCAGCTCTTAATCGGGGGCGAGACTGTTGTCGTACGTGAATATGCAGCAGCCACGATGGAGGATGCGATCATAGCGGCGGTCCGCGCCGAACGTGACGGCGCATCAGTGCTCGTCTGTGCACCCATAGTCAGCCCCACCGTCGAGAAGATTCTGAGTATCCCGGTTGCGACGATCAATCCGACGAGTAGCATCGTCAGGGCGATCGAGCTTGCCGCACGTAAGCGAAGCCATTAAGAGAAGTATGCGGAAATTAGGTACCAGCATGTACACATTCACAGACGCCATCTCCGAACTCGGCAGCTTATCCGGACGGTTCAAGACATATTATGTGCTCCTGGATCTGGTCCTCGTATTCATGGCGTCGTATGCCGCAATCATCTTCACGGGAATTCACCAGATCTGTGCGGGGGTGCTCGGTTTTGACATCATCACGTTTTCGGATGTCGGAATGGAGATCGCCGCACCCGCACTCTGCGCAATTCTGCTCGCAGTCGCGGCTACGCTGGTTGGCGCGGGCATCCTGATGATTCTGGCACAGAGGGCGCGTGGGGACGCGTGCGCCGAGATCGGAGTGGCATATCCCGAGCTGAACGAGCCTCTGAAGACCGCGTATGACAATCGCGAGGTTGAGAATGTCGTGATGCAGGATCTGGCGGAAGATGTCGAGGAACAGGTGGATGACATCGAGTATTCGTCGTTTCTGAACCAAAAATTGATTGCATCGCGGGTTGCAACGATTATTGTGCTTGCGCTCTTCATCATATCGCTTGCGGTTGCGGATTTCTCAGTTGTTGAGTCTGTGGATGGGGCGAGACTGCCGGTAATCGGTATGCTCGGTGGCGGGGGTGACGGTGATGGCGCGGGCTTCGGTGAGAGTATCGACACGATTGATATAGAGGACTCCGGGGAGGGTGGCTACGACATCTACGGAGATCCGTCGGTTGCATCGATTGAGGGAACAGATCTCGATCTCACGATGTACACCGGCGTAGGATCCGAATTTTCAATCAGGGAAGCCGCTGAAACAGAGATGCAGGAATTTGAGGAGTCTCCGGCGTTTCCTGTGGAGCCGGTCGCTTCCGAGGCGTCCGAAGAGCGGATCGCGGACTCGGATCTGGTCGGGAGATATTTCGAAGAACTGGCTGCGGCGGGATAGGTCTATCGGATGTACGACGTAATCATTGCAGGAGGCGGACCATCCGGTTCGATCGCCGCAGAACGGGCTGCAAAAAGCGGACTCGATGTGCTGGTTTTAGAGAAGGCGAAATATCCACGAGATAAGCCATGTGGCGGTGGTCTTTCCCAGAAGGCGCTGGATGTTATCGGGGGAATTGATAAGGAGTTAATCGAGCGCGAACTATTCTGTGCACGGGTATTTACATCCGATTACCAGAGCTTCACAGGGATTCTGGATGATCGCATCGCAGTAACGACCACGCGGAGAAACTTTGATCACTGGCTCATCAAGCGAGCAGAGGATTCCGGTGCCGTGGTCCACGACGACGAGGCAGTAAAAGATATCGATTTTAGCAAGGATTACGTGGAAGTTGCAACATCCAAAAATAGCTACCGTTCACGGATTGTTATCGGATCCGACGGAGTGAACAGCACGGTGGCAAGGAAATCGGGCATACGAACGCGCTGGGGCGATGGTATCGGTTTATGCCTGGAAGCAGAGGTCAAACTCGAAAAAACGCTCATCGATTCGTGTGTCGGTTCGGATGTGGCTGAGTTCTATTTCGTAGAGTCGTGGGGTTACGGCTGGGTATTTCCGAAGAGAGATCATATCTCCATAGGTGTCGGCGGGTGGAGCAAGCGGGCACCCAATCTGAAGGCGTTGTTTGGGCGATTTGTTAAAGACGTCTCGCTTCAGAAGAAGATCGATATAGAGAGCAGGATAACGCGGGTCAACAGCCATCTGATTCCCGCAGGCGGGTTTGATCGGAAAATTCATGGCGATCGTGTGCTCCTGGCGGGCGATGCCGCCGGTTTCGTCGATCCATTTCTTGGCGAGGGGCTCTACTACGCTCTGAAGAGCGGCGAGATAGCGGCAGAGGTTGCAATCAATGCGGTGGAGCGGGGTGACTTTTCCGAGCGATCCCTGCATGAATACGTCGTGAGATGTGGAAAGGAGTTCAATTACAATTTGAAGTCAGCATTAAAGTTTGCAAACTTCGCTTACGATCATATAGACGTTGTTTTGAGGGTGTTGCAGAAGGACGAGCGAGTATTTCTGGAATATCTTAGAACCGTGAGGGGGGATATGACGTACACTGATTTTAACAGGTGGTGCATCCTGAGGTCGCCTGTGACGTTCGCAAAACTGATGCTATGAGGGAGAAGCGATCAGTGGGCGGCAATCCCGTTTCATCGGTCATTCGTTCACAATCCGGACCAACCACCCCGGAGTTCTTCTGAATTCAGGCACACTCAGTCATGCCCGGCAAGCTCCTCCAGAACGGCATCAGGCAGTTGTTTCACGATATCGATCTTCTTAACACAGCTCGTCCTGATGCCGTGCTCCTTTGCAATCGGGCGCAGATCATTGAGCGTGACCTTCTTTGCGATCTCCTCAATATCCATAACACCACCCTATTCCTGCTTCCCGGCAAGTTCCTTGACAGCTTTCTCAAGCTCCACAATCTTCTCTTCCAGACGTGCGATATCGTCCTTTGATGCAATCTTTGACCTGCCGATCGCGTTCTGCACATCCTCTGAGATCTTGTCTCCGAGTTCTTGCATCTGTCTCGTTTTCTCGGTCAGGAGTTCATGAACAAGAGATTTTCCCTCATCCCGGTTCATCTCTCCTTTCTCGACTAGTTCGTCTATGGTCTGCCTGATCTTCTCTTCGGTGATGGCGAGAGCACCGATCCCGAGGAGCCCCAGTTTTCTGAGCGATTCACTCATGATAAAATCCTCCGAATCAAGACAACACGTTTATCTGATATATATGTTCTGCTGGCATGATCAAATTTGCTATGCGCGATAGTCATGCATTCAAGGGGGACTATGGGGGCTCATGCGCGATCAGTGCAAACGATGTATGTGTTTAGCCGCGTCAGCCTCACCCACCTCATCCGGAGACTGCCCAAGTCCCTGGCTCGCGCCCATGTCGCCAGCACAGCCGTGAGCCGCTCATGAATTAACACCCATTCTCAATTACGCAAGTAATCCCCACGAGCCAACGCTTCCCGACATGCCCCAGTCCATCACTCCGCAACCCGAGTATCCCCCGATCGTCAGCCGCAACCTTCGACATCGTCTGATCGACAGCACCACCGAAGACCTTGCCAATGATACCAATATTCCTGGTTCTGCCGTTTTCTGTGGTCGATAGCAGTAGCCCGCCCTCGTGTTGCAGCAATCGCGGGCGCCACTCCTTCGTCTTTGCGTCTCTGCGACTTTGCGTTAAATCAGAGAAACGCAAAGACGCAAAGACGCGAGGG
>DAOVGE010000027.1 GCA_030672605.1 Methanosarcinales archaeon | reverse complement strand
CGGATGCCGTGACGGTTTTGGTTCGGCTGGGTATCAAAAAGGCGGCGCTTTCACTATGGCGTTATGTGATGCGTGGGGCGATGGTGCATTTCAGGGAACTCTTGATGACCTGCACAGTACGATCTGTGAGTTGATAGAATCGGATCAAAAGCCACAGTACAACGAGTATGGACCTGTATCTGATGATTTTCGTACTCAGAGAGCTTTTGCTGTACCCACCATTCCACCGAATGGTGATTTTGTTGAACTCACGGTTGTTGAGACAGTAGCCACTGCAGCTCAAATCAGTCTGCCAGGGGAGAAGCACACCTATAAGTTCACTGCGGTAAAAGCCGGTCAATATACAATTGAGACCGAGGGGCGAACGGATGTTGTGATGTCGCTCTACGGTCCCGACAGTCAAACGAAGCTAATTGACCAGGATGATGACAGCGGTAGCGGTCTGAACGCGAAGATCGTCGCTGACCTCACGCCTGCTACGTATTACGTCCAGGTCCAACATTACAATAGTCATAGCGGTACTGGTTCGTACGGCATCAAGGTGAGTATATAAGAAGAAGGAAAGAAGCAACGGGGCTGCCCCGCAATTCATTGCGGGGTGGGGCGGCTGGCGCGATGGCATGCCCCCTCTAAATTTCAGCACTATGTCATAGAGTTCCTGAGGCATCCACGGCGCCTTGAAATCAAACTGGTCAAAGTCAGCGTTTCTCATTCGATGGTCGCGTCTATCGTGACCACGGTCGTCATCGAATTCAGCACGAGAGCTCCTTTTTCGACCTGCTCCACAATCTCCTTCACGGTTTCTTTGTCGCCATCCGTCTTTATCCGTGGTTTCACAACGATTGTCGTGAAGAGCAAATGTCCATCCACCTTTTCCAGCGTACCCTCCGCACTGGACTCATAAGCGAGGATGTTGATCCCTGCCTTCTTAGTTCTTGCGATGAATGTTGTGAGAGCGCATGCATTCGCAGAGGCGACAAACAGTTCTTCGGGACTGATGAAGCCTTCGGGACCGCGGAATTCAGGTGGCGTGGCAAACTCGAAGCTTGCTTTCTCGCCAAACGACATGGTTGCCTGATAGCCCTCATTCCATTCCAGGCTGTTCGAGAATACAAATTTTGCGTCCATTGGTGTTGACCTCCTTATGTGAGAATTCTGCAGTTCCGGTTCCTTTCACCGGAATTGCCTCTCCGTCCCAATTTCGGTATCCGTGCCATATCAATCTTTTCTGTAATGGTCAGTCGGATGGGTAACATGATACAACCCGAGCTTTTCAGTGAAATACACGTATCTTGCGGCAACCAAATTCGTGGTATTCGTGGTATTCGTCTGCATTCGTGATTTTATCACGAATTACACGAATATACGAATGTCACGAATCCCAAAATCGGTGAAATCACCGGGTTATAAGGCAGTGCCGTGCAACAGCACAAAAGACGTGGAGACGCTGGGTTAACGATATCTTCCGCGTCTCTCTCACCCGTACCAAGTCCCATATTTCCACGAATCAGGATATTCCCAGAGGATGAACGTCCTAAATTCTCCTGATCTGCATCAACACAAACAGAACAGCGACGAATGCGACCAGCGTGCACACGGCGCCGATCTCAGGCTCCATGGCACAATCTCCGGCATAGCTTTCGGCGGGTTGCGTATCTGACAATAGATTCGGGTTCGGGTTCGGGTTCGTGTGCATCTCGGCAGTCTGTGCAGGGGTCAGGGTTAGCCCGGGAGTTGAAGCAGGGGACGCGAAAGCAGTTGGAACCGCGGTCGGGATCTCTTCAGGAGCCGTGTGATTATCAATATAGAGGGTCACAGCCGTTTCGCCGGTTATATGCTCTCTTGTGATCTGTTCATAATTTATCCCGGTATCAGGATCGAGCCATTCGATCTTGAACAAATGTAAGCTATTTTCGTCAATTTCGAACTCGTATTCGCCGTAATCACCAACGCTTCCGGACGAGACGCTCTTGTATTTTTTATACACGGAATCGAGGTAGAGGTAAACATCCAGAGTGTCATCGTCCATGTTCTTCACGTAGACACTGGCGCCGATCTTATTATCCTCCTCGGTGTGCTCATCGGTCATCAGAGTCAGGGCAGTTGTGCCAGATACGCTATGCTCTTCGTGCTTTTCGTACCATTCATCCGTATCGGGATCATACCATCTGATCTTGAATTCATGAGTCCCCACGTCCAGTGGGTAACTGCTAAAGTCTTCTTTTTTATCCTTTGAGACTTTTTTGCTCTTTGTGAAGTTTCCATCGATATGCAGCTCGACATCGAGCGAATCGTCGTCACGATTCTTCACAAAGACGGTGACGCGGGCTTTTTGTGCATCCGCAGGGGGCTCGCCGATGCAGACGTTACTGTTCACCCAGACGGTGGATATCTCTTCACCCTCGCCATCCCATAGTTTCCCGTTCTTGAATTTGGTTATCGGGAGCGTGTCCGGTTTGGTTATGTTCAAAGAGCTGCAATTCCCGTCTTCGCCGGTTACCTCAAAAGCAATCGTTGCCAAGCTTCCCGAGCCGCTTGCCACATCAGAACCGGGGATATTGAACACGACCTCGATGATAGCGATGCCCTGGGTTGTATGGTAACGCACAAGCTCCCAACCACCTATTGTCACGTCTTTGTCGTCCACGCTCCCAGCCTCAACATCGGTTACGTTCAGAACGTTCGGATCGAATAGGAGACAGAACTGCCCCGTGTCCAGTTCTTCGACCCCACTGATCTTAATTTCAACATCAAACCTGCTGCCAGAGATATACTCGGAAGAATCGACACTGACCGTAGTCTCCGCTACTGCGTGGGGTGCGATGCTCACCGATAGAGCCAGCACCAATGCGATGATTGCGATCCGTCTCATTCTATTCCCTCTCTGCATAATTATCTGAGTATCACCAACGTGTAGATGAAAGCGAGCAAGCCTATGAGCAGGTACACCACGTTGAAATTGTGTGACGACATTCCGAATCGTTCAGCCAGAACGGCTGCATCCGCATCGGTTGTGTGTCCTGCTGCAGGCGTGGACGTGACCGACTCTGCAGATGCGATAGCCAATCCCGGATCCGAACCGGACGATCGGAATTGCGATTGCGGTTGTCCCGGTGTTGCGGTCGCAATCCGCACCGGTGCTGTCGTTACTGCTGTTGTTGCTGTTGTTGCTGCGGTGCCGGCGTCGCCGGAAGCCACCGTCACCACGTCGCCAGACCAGTCAGCAACCATACCCCCCACATTCTCGGCGTTGCCTGCCGTCGATGGATGAACAGATGACTCATAAGTGGTGAGAAGCCCATTTGACAGCTCAAGTGCGCTGGTATCGCCAACATTTCCCACCACCTCGAAAGTGATCGTCGCCAGGTATCCGGAACCGCTAACCAGACCTGCGTTCGGCAAATTGAAGATTACTTTGACCTTATCATCTTTTATAACTTCCATATCTTTTTTAACCTCTGTTCCGCCTATCTTCCCGGATTTAACATCTATAGCGCTCAGAACGTCCGGATCAAACGTGAGATCGAACTGTCCCGATGTGAGATCGGTCACGTCATCGATATCGACCGTGACATCAAACGTACCAGAGACGTGTTCGGGCGCATTGACCATGACGCTGACACGCCCTTCCTCTGCTGACACATACGTTCCGAATACCAAGAGCACCATAATTGATACAAATGGTAACATTTTCTTTGAAATCTGTTCCATTGTCATAACCGCAGTTCCAGTAGTCTTACACCATCCCTGTTATAAAGATTTTGATCCGCCGGGGCGGGCACGGGTCATTCCCCGCTCACTCAATCAGCCGGTTGATCCCCTCGAGCACTGCCTCGACCGACGCCATGATGATGTCGGTTCTTGCGCCTCTTGCCGTGATCACTTTCCCGTCAGAACGCATCTTGACAAAGACCTCGACAAGCGCATCGGTTCCGCCTGTGATCGAATCGACGTGGTATTCCTCAAGCCCTACGTCCTGCGTGTTCGCAATCGCCTTCTTCAGCGCATTGATTGCCGCATCCACCGGACCGGTTCCTATGCCGGCTTCGACAACGTCCTTTCCGTCTACGATCAGCTTGACGGAAGCGGTCGGCGTGACCCGGTTCCCGGCAACCACAGTGAGTTCCTCGAGCGTAACCTTTGCTTTCTTGGATATTCCGAGCACAGTCTCTGTTATCGCCTGCAGATCGGCGTCGGTCACCCGCATGCCCTAGGCCCCGAGTTCCTTAACACGCGTGAATATGTCACCCAGTTGCTCATCTGCGGCGGTGATTCCCAGTTCGCGCAGCGCAGCGTCAATTGATGCCCTGCCAGCGTGCTTTCCGAGAACGATTCTCCGCTCCCTGCCAACGGTCTCCGGCGTGATCGGCTCATAAGTCGACGTGTCAGCAAGAATTCCATGCACATGGATTCCTGCCTCGTGTGTGAACGCGTTTCCGCCGATTATTGACTTGTTCGGAGCAACCGCGATGCCTGTGAGCCTGCTCACGAGTCGTGAAGTCGTGTACAGCTCCTTGCAGTTGATTTTTGTATCTATGTGATACAGGGACTCCAGAATCATCACCACCTCCTCGAGTGGGGCGTTTCCGGCGCGCTCGCCAATCCCGTTCACGGTCACATGCGCCTGCGCCGCGCCTGCAAGAATTGCTGCCACCGTGTTCGATGTTGCAAGCCCGAAGTCGTCGTGGCAGTGAATGCTGATCGGCGCACCAAGACCTGTTAACTCCTCAAATATCGTGGTGGTGCGATCAGGCGTCAGTATCCCTACGGTATCGCAGAAGCATAACCGATCTGCGCCAGCATCGATCCCGTCCGCGTACAACGACCGCAGAAAATCGAGGTCAGCTCGTGAGGAGTCCTCGCCGCTCAACTCGACGATGAGCCCGTGGTCCTTTGCGAACTCGCAGACGCTGATCGCATCGTTTCTCACGGTTTCACGGTCTTTTTTGAGTTTTTTTTCGATGTGAAGATCGGAAACCGGGACAACGAGGTGAATCGAGTCCACATCGCAGGAGATTGCCATTTCGACGTCGATTTCACGAATTCTGCAGTAGCTGCATATCTCTGCGTCCAGGTTCTCGCGCACGACAGCCCGGATGCTGTCCCGCTCGCCTTCTGACGTGATCGCGCTGCCCGCCTCAATCACAGCGACGCCAAGGGAATCGAGTTTTCGCGCAATCCACGCCTTCTCCTCTGGCGAGAGAGAGACACCCGGAGTCTGCTCGCCGTCACGCAGTGTGGTGTCCAGAAATCTGACAGTGGTAGTATTGGTAGCGGTGATATCAGTGATGTGAATTCCTCTCTTGTATTTATAGCAACTCTTTTGCGTAACTGACTTAAGAATGCCGATGTGATGGCGATTGATCCGATCAATCCGATCGACCCGATCGATAGCTTTACAACCTCGCGGGAGGAGATTGGTAATGATGGGCTCGTAGGGTAGCGGATATCCTATTGGGCTTCGGACCCAATGACTCGTGTTCGAATCGCGGCGAGCCCGTTAATATGGTTAATATAAGGTGATCAGCATGAACGATCTCAACAACCTGATGCAACGAGCAACTGAGATGAAGGGGAATGGTATGCACGTCGGACAGATCGCTGATGAACTCAATCTGTCCAGAGAGACGATTACGTGGATTCTTACGCATGCCGGTACGAAGGAGGGGCTCCGCGCACCAACAGAAATGTCGATTGAGTGGCGCAGCATCGGCGAGAGCTCGTATCGACTGCGATGCATCGCGGATGCGGTGGCTGATCTGATACTCGATGGTGTTGGCGGCGAGACAGAGATTGACGCCGTGGTCGGTATTGCGGTGAGCGGCATACCGCTCGCAAGCATCGTTGCAAACGAACTCGGAACCAGACTTGCGATATTCTATCCGAATAAGCAGTTGTTCGGAGCGGAGAACACGGATGCGACCGGCATCTTCGGTCACAACTTCTCAGATGCGAAGGATATGACCTGCGTTGTCGTTGACGATGTGATCACCACAGGCGGGACGCTCAAGGAGACTATTAAGGGGCTTACAGAGGTGGGGGCAAAACCGACAGCGATTGCAGTGCTCGTCGATAAACTCGGACATAGCACAATCGAAGGAGTTCCGGTCTGTTCGTTGCTGCGCACGCTGTGGGTGGGTTAAGGTTACCAGTCACTTCACGCAGACCACAAAGAGATAATAACCAATGCTATTGAATGGATATGCCCAGCGCACCACGTTCTCGATTTTGCCGGAGATTCGTAGGTATGGTGAGGCTTCATTCTCGATTCTGTGCAGATGCGGGTACAGGAAGATCATTACGCTGCCGATGCGCACGCTCCGAAACCCTGTGGCTCGCATCTTCCCCAGAAGTTCACCTCTTGAGAAATAATACGTCCATAGCCCACCACTCACAAAATCCCTGTTTTTGAGGGCGTGCCTGACCCAGCCACGGTTCCCGATGAATGTGTGCCTGAGCCACCAGTTGAGGTTCCAGCGGTTGACGACTGTTAAGACGACCCGCCCCGAGTCCGCAAGCACCCTGTGCGTCTCGGCAAACGCACGATCATACTCGGGGATGTGGCTGTACGCCCCAAACATCGAGATCAAAATCGAGATACATCCCTCCTTGAACGGGAGCGCATCAGCGCTTGCGATGACAAGGGAAATCGAAATTCCAGAGTCATCTGCCTTTCTCTTTGCAGCGCGGATCATCTCTTTAGAGATGTCCAGCCCGATCACATCAAAACCCTTCTCTGCCAGATCCAGAGTCTGCTCCCCGGTTCCGCAGCCCACATCGAGGATGATTCCCTCACACCCCTCCAAATTTTCAGAGAGAACCGAGTTTTCAACGGTCCGCATGTAGTCCAGCTGCGGATTCGAAAATCTCGTGTCGTAGTCAGAGGCAAGGTTGTCGTAGTACTCGGGGATGTTTACCTTCATTTCACAGGTATCATCAGGCACCACCCATATCTCTTCCGATTCCCCGGTTATTCACACTCGAGATCTCAGGTGGCATGCCAGCAGCAGGGCAGATGCCACAACAATGACTCCGAATCCAGGAGACTGCTCCGCATCCGCATCCGCCTCCGCCTCCGGAGTGACCCCGGTAGTTGCCACAATGCTTCTACCTCCGACGCGTACCTCAATTGTCGCCCAGGTGTGCTGATCAACGTCTGATCTGTCCGCAATCTCGAAGTGATACGTGCCCGGTTCCATGTCTTTACTTGCCGCAATTGTGAGGTGGTATGTGACAGACTTCCCCATGTCTACCAGTTTTGTGCAATCATTGTCCACGACCGTTATGCCGTCTGGCAGCGATCTGGTGGTTATGTCCACGTCGCCATAGATGCCTCCGGAGTTTCTGAGCGTCACATCGAAGGATGCCTGCGACCCCGGGTCGATCTTAATTGCGGACGGCAGATTTGTGAACGTGATTACGTCACCGGAAAAGGTTGACGCATAGCAACTCGAAATCGTTGCGGCGACCATGATTATGCCGAGCAGTGCAGCTGGCAGCACGGTTAGTGCGGCTCTGTTTGCGGTTTTGTTCATGCGTGCACCCCAAATTCATCTCTGTCACTTCTGGTGTCTCGCAATCAACATGGCAGCCAGCAGACCGGCGACTGCAATTGCCGCCCCGAATCCGGGCTGTGCCATGGCAGTGGTGTTGTCTGACACGGTCACAATTTCAGCCGCGCTGCTGACGATCGCTGTTGTTACACACATAACCAGTAGTGCTATTGTTATCTTCTTCATGGTACCATATCCTTGCGATTCTATATTCTTATGGGGTGTCCAGCATAATTATAGTTATGGCGGACGTTGTGGGTTGATCGGTTGCAGCATCGCAAGCATAAAAGAAGCAGCATCCATGGCGATCCAACAAGTAAGACCGGGAGCTATGTGGTGTTGCGGGTTGTATGAGCCAACGTATTCACGCGGTTTCCCGGGTTTACGAGAATGTCTTATATTGTTACTGCCAGATACTCTCAAGAGAGAGTCATGGGTAATCATGGATCCAATATACATCTTTGCGATATTCGCGATGATCCTTGCAGTGGGCATCATCGCACAGATGTTCGGCAAACTCCTGCACACGCCGAGCATCGTCTTTCTGCTTGCGGCGGGAATCCTGCTCGGTCCGGAGTGCGCAGGGCTGATCGACCCAGAGTTATATGGTGAAGGTGTGCGGCTGGTTGTTACGTTTGCTGTGGTGATCGTCGTATTCGATGGAGGAATCAACATCGACCTCCGGCATCTACGCGCGGTCTCAAGAAGTGCGCTGATGCTCGTCACTGTCGGTGTACTGATCACCATGACCGGGAGTGCGTTTGCGGCGCATGCACTGGTCGGGCTCAACTGGGGTTTTGCGTTCCTGTTCGGGGCGGTGGTAGCCGCGACCGGACCGACCGTTATTGTTCCGCTGATGAGAGAACTGAAGGTCAACAACAGGGTGCGCAGTATTCTGGAGATGGAGGGCATATTCAATGACGCGATCAGCGTAATTCTTGCTGCTGTGGTCTTTGAATGGATTGTGACTCCATATTCGCCAGTCGGGTACGGGCTTGTCATGTTCCAGCTGCGAATCGCAATTGGTGCAACGGTCGGGATGCTTTGCGGGATCGCGTGTGTATTTTCACTATCCCAGACACAGATCATAACCAAGCAACTGACACCCCTCGTCACCATGTCGTTTGTTCTCACCACTTATGCGATCGCAGAGTTGATCTTAAACGAGACCGGCATCTTCGCTGTGGCGATCGCCGCAATAACCATGGGTATGGCAGACATACCTTATAAAAAAGAGATACAGGAATTCGAAAGCGATTTGTCGATTATTCTGCTATCGGCAATCTTCATAATTCTTGCTGCGATGCTGAAGTTCGATAACATCCTCGCCCTTGGGGTGAATGGTCTCTTCGTTGCTGCCGCAATCATCCTCCTTGTGAGACCGGCTGCGGTCTTCATATCGACCGTGCGTTCCAGGTTCTCGTGGCGGGATCGGTTATTTATATCGGCAATCGGTCCGAGAGGGGTTGTGCCTGCGTCGATGGCGGCGTATTTCGCAATCGAGCTTGCTCACGTGGATCCGGTCGCGGGCGATACCGTTATGGGTCTTGTCTTTTTATGTATAATTGCACCAGTGTTACTGACCGGCATATTCGCAAGACCGGTCGCAAGGATACTCAAGGTGATACCGATGGAGATACTGATCGTTGGAGGAGGGGGCGTTGGGTGCACGCTTGCGCACCGCCTGACCCGGAGAGGCGAGAACGTGGTTGTGATCGATGCGGATTCCGAGAACTGTCAGCGCGTCGAGCGGCTCGGGATACCTGCGGTAGAGGGGGATGCAGCGGACGTCGCAACACTGCGGAAGGCTGGAATCGAGAACGCCAAATATATTGTGGCAACCACGGATCGGGACGGCGTGAACCTGCTGGTATGCCAGATCGCGACGAATAAGTTCGGATTCAACGAGGACAGACTCGTTGCACGGGTCAATGACCCTGCGAACCTGTCCACGTTCCGCGATCTTGGAATCCGATCGATGAGCCCGATCACGTCGGCAGCCACGATCCTGGACAACCTGATCACGCATCCGAGCCTCTTCTCGATGTACGAGATCGGCGAAAAAGGCGAGATCATCGAGATAACGGTAACCAATCATGAAGTGATCGGAAAAGCGGTGAGAGATCTCA
>DAOVGE010000150.1 GCA_030672605.1 Methanosarcinales archaeon | reverse complement strand
GATCGAGGATTGCGCTCACAACGGCTGGAAAGGTGTGGTGCACCAATGTGGCTGAAGAATTCTGTCCTGAAAGGTATGTAACGATCTTTGAGAAGATGTTTGGAGACTAAAATGGGATAAGTGGTGTAAATGATCCGAATTGAGAATGTATCCAAGAATCTTGGCGAATTCAAGCTGGATGACGCGACCCTGCAGATCGATGAAGGCGAATATTTCATCATACTCGGTCCCACCGGTGCAGGAAAGACGATCTTAATCGAGACGATTGCAGGCATCTACCGCCCGGATAGCGGCAGAGTGTTTCTAAACGGGGCGGATGTAACGAACATTTTGCCGAAGGATCGGCAGATCAGCATGGTCTACCAGGATTATATGCTCTTTCCGCACCTGAATGTGGCAGGAAACATTGGATTTGGGCTGCGTCAGAAAAAGATCGCCAAAAGCGAAATCATTGTAAAAACAGATGAAATTGCAGAGCTTCTTGGCGTTTCACATCTCTTGAGCCGGTATCCGGGTACACTTAGCGGAGGCGAGAAGCAGAGAATCGCAATCGCTCGAGCGGTTGTGACGGAGCCAAAGGTACTACTTCTGGACGAGCCGCTATCCGCACTGGATTCTCGCACAACCGAACGGCTGCAAGCGGAACTCGCGCGAATACACGAGATCACCGGGACCACAACGATTCATGTGACGCACAGTTTCGGAGAGGCGTTCGCGCTCGGGGATCGGATCGCTGTTATGTGTGGCGGCAGAATCATCCAGGTGGGTATGCCTGATGAGGTCTTCAGAAGACCCAATTCCGAGTTCATTGCGGATTTTGTTGGCGTTGAGAATTTGTTTCGCGGAAAGTCGGTTGTCCATGACGATATCGCTCTGGTTCATGCCGATGGGATACCAATGGTCTCAAGTTCGCTTAAATCCGGAGACGTCTCGATCTCGATTCGACCCGAAGACATACTGATCTCGAACAAGGAGATTGAAACGAGCGCGAGAAACTCATTTTACGGGGAGATTACTGGTGTTAAGAATATGGGCGCAATCGTGAGAGTGATGGTTGATGTGGGCGTCCCCTTCGTGGTCGCGCTGACAAAACAATCGTACGAGAGCATGGGGCTTTTGTGCGGCGGGCGTGTCTGGATTGTTTTTAAAGCATCTGCGGTGCATCTGTTTTAGTATATTAGTATCATCTGCGTACGTACTCAATATTGTGTGGATATCCGCATATAAAACCACGAGATTACACAAGATTACACAAGATTAACACAGAAATCTTGTGGAGATGGCTGCGCCGCTGCTTCGCAGACTGTGTAATCTTGTGGTTCATACCACCGGGTATTGAGAATCTTCTCATCTGTAGGGGGTTTGGGAAGCATAGTCCAAACCGCCCCCCTCCGAAAATCAAGACGCCACATGGGCGAGACGCCAACATATAAATATAATCAGCAACCAATGTTGCATGGGGCGAGGAGTTTGTACACGTATACATCATCCATACGGAAATTCGGCACATATTTTGCAGAGAGACGTAGCTCTTATGCTGATCTTATAGCCACACTCAGGAAGGCACGGATACCATTACCGGTTGACAAATACCTCGCGAGATCGGCAGTTATTTCGCTGCTGGTTGCTACCGGTGCGTTGCTTTTGTCCGTTCTCATCTGCATCCCGTTGTACACGTTCTTCGGAGCGAAAGTATTCCTGCTCGCAATTCCGGTTCCGTTAGTATTCGGAGGAATCGCCTACTACCTGTTCAGTTACTATCCGAAGTTCAGGAGCGATGAGATTGCGGCAAGCATCGATCGGTCGCTACCATCCGCAATCACATACATGTACGCGCTCTCCCGCGGCGGTCTGGAATTAGTCGAGATACTTGAGTCGCTTGCCGGACAGCGGCACGTCTACGGGGGTGTTGCGGATCATGTCGGATACGTTGTTCGTGATATCCGGTATCTCAATATCGATATCATAAATGCTCTGCGCGATGCGAGCGAGCGATCCCCATCCCGGAATATGAGGGATTTTCTTGACGGACTGGTCATGGTGATCGACAGCGGTGGCAGCCTCACCGAATACTTCAAAATCAAAGCAGCGTACTATTATGAGCGTGCCGGGGCTGATCAGGAGAAATACCTGAACTCGCTTGGCATGATCGCTGAGGGTTACATCACTGTCTTTGTTGCGGGTCCGCTGTTTCTGATGACGATACTGGTTGTGGTCGGGATGATCGACAGCTCTTCAATTCTCCTTCTAAATGCACTGATCTACGGGCTGATCCCCGGAGCCACCATATTGTGCGTAGTTCTCCTGAGCACCATGGCTGGTTCGCGGGAGGAATCGTACCATGTTCCAACCACCACAAAAAAGTTGAACGTTTTTGAGGGAGTCGAGGTAAGACACGCGGATGTCGCTGAAGATGAGCTATTCACCCAGCTCGGAACTGCTGAGAAGATCCAAAAGTACAAGAAATTCTTCAAAAACCCTGTAAAATCGTTTTTTGAGAATCCCATATACGCGCTGTACGTAACCGTGCCAGCAGCGTTCATATATTTCATAATCGCGGTTTACATGAAGGGATACCTTAAGATCGGACCGATCATTGGTACGTTGTCCGGTGCAACTGGTGCGGCGTCAGGCGCATACGCGATGGAGTTTCCATCACTGAGTGTGCTTGATGATGTGGCGGTCTTCGGGATGTTTGTCATGCTTGTCCCGTTCACGTTCTTCTATGAGTCGCGGGTGCGGAGGATCAAGAACATGGAGCGTGAGATGCCGGAGTTTTTGAGAAGGCTTGCATCGATGAATGAGGCAGGACTCACACTGACCAGTTCGATCAAAGCGTCTCTCAAATCCAAACTCGGCGTGCTCGACAGTGAGGTCATGCGCATGTGGCGGGATATTGAGTGGGGCGCGTCCACGTCTGTTGCGATGGCGCGGTTTGAGGCGCGGGTGAGAACTGCCATGATCTCCCGCACAATTACACTGATCATGAAGGCGAATGAAGCGGTCAGCGACATCAGGCAGGTGCTTCAGATTGCAGCAGCCGACTCTGAGGCATCATACCGCCTGAAGAAGGACAGGCTCGGCAATATGACCGAGTATGTAATGATCGTGTACCTCTCGTTCTTTGTCTTCCTGTTCATCGTGTACGTGCTTGCCGCGAATTTTGTGGGCATGGTCCCGACAGGCGACGCCTCTGAGAACCTCAGTCAGGGCATGGAGATGCTCGCAGACTACGACGCCGATAAATACATCCTCCTGATGTTTCATGCGACGCTGATTCAGGGGTTCTGTTCGGGGCTTGTCGGGGGTGCGATGGGTGAAGGGAATGCATATTCCGGGTTCAAACACTCAATTATCATGGTGGCGATTGCGTATGCGACGTTCACGTTGCTCGGACTGGCGTGATACTACTTGAGACGACTTGTTCGGTTAATTCGTGCACTATATGGACTGTCACAGACGTATATGTTTAGCTGATGCGAAAAAACCACGAAATTTCACGAGATTAACACAAAAATCTTGTGGAAATCCGTGTAATCTTGTAGTTAGGGCTTGCAGAAAAATAAAGTAGCATTTTTGGCAGGTAGACCCTCATATAAAAAGCTTATAGAGGACAGTTATGCCCATGAAGAAAGTTGAAATTTCCTGATTCTGATGGATTCTGCGGTTTCCAATCGTTGCGCCATTGCGTCATCGCGTCTTTGCGTTCCTCTGATCTAACGCAAGGTCGCAAAGTTGAGAGAGACGCAAAGTTGAGAGAGATACGCCCGCGTTTTTTCACATAAGCGAGGGAGCTACCGTTA
>DAOVGE010000012.1 GCA_030672605.1 Methanosarcinales archaeon | reverse complement strand
CCCATGCAGATCGCGCTTTTTCCCGAATATCCCTCGCATGAACCTATTAATATGGATTTCATCTCTATTCCTCCAGTGTGATCCTTATATCGACTGCTGCGCATCCATCTCTGAAAACGAGCAGCGGATTGATATCGATTTCCGTTATCTCTGGAAAATCAGTACAGAGTTTCGAGAGTCGGAGTAAACTATCCTTTATCGCGCCGATATCTGATGGTTCCGATCCTCGAATCCCGAGAAGCATCGGATATGCTTTGATCTCCCGTATCATGTCATCCGCATCCTTTTCTGTGATTGGAGCGATCCTGAACGTCACATCTTTCAAAACCTCTACGAATATGCCTCCGAGACCGAACATGAGCATGGCTCCAAACTGGGGATCCTTGTTCATGCCGAGAATGATCTCTCTTCCACCCGGAAGCATTCTCTGGATCAGTACGCCATCGATTCGCGCCTCTGGCATGTAGCGGCTGATTCTGTGCATCATGTCGTCATAGATTACGCCTGCCTCTTCAGCGTCAGCGATTCCTGTTCGCACGCCGCCGACATCGGTCTTGTGCGATATATCCGAGGATATCACCTTCATGACGGCAGGGTAGCCTATACGGTCGGCAGATTCCATCACCTCATCTCTGGTAACTGCGATAGCCGAATCCACAACAGGTATCCCGTATTTCGCAAGTATGGGCAGACATTCAAGCCCAAGCCTCATGTTACCATCTCTTCTCGCCGTGTCAAGGATCTCCTGCACAGACTCCTTATCAACGTCGAGATTTGGGAAGACTGCGTCCCCTCGTGCGGCAATTCCTGCGTACCGGATCATCGCGTGCATCGCCCTTGCTGCTCGCTCCGGAAACTCGTAGTTCGGAATCCGATTCCTGGAAAGCACCTTCGCACCTGCCCGCACCATTTCCCCGCCCATCAGACCGGCGAGAATCGGCTTTTGTGATCTGCGGTTTGTAACAGCTATGATCTCTGCGATTTGCCCCATATCAGTCATCGCCTGCGGGGATGCGAGGACGATTATGCCGCTCACGTTCTCATCATCGATCACCGCATCGATTGCAGACTTGTAGCGATCAGGAGTCGCATCGCCGAGCACGTCCACCGGATTGTAGATCCCTGCTGCGGGCGGAAGCGATGATCGGAGCAGATCGATAGTTCTCTTCTCAAATGTTGCGATCGTAACACCGAGCGACTCGCACGCGTCAGCGGCAAGAACGCCAGGACCTCCCGCGTTTGTGACAATTGCGATCGCATCTCCTGATGGTATCGGCTGGTACGAGAACGCAAGCGCGTAGTCGAAGACCTCCTCGATTGACTCCGCCCTGATAACCCCGCTCTGGCGGAATGCGGAATCATAAGCGGCATCCGAGCCTGCGAGCGTTCCTGTGTGTGACGACACGGCTTTTGCGCCTGCCCGGGTTCTCCCTGACTTGATTATGACAACAGGTTTTTTGTGTGTCGCGCTGCTTGCAACATCCATGAACCGCTTTCCGTATTTTATCCCTTCGAGGTATAGCACGATCACGTTTGTCTTCTCATCCGCAACAAGCGCCTCTATCACATCGTTTTCGCTGATGTCAGCCTTGTTTCCGAGGCTGATGAACCTCGAAAATCCGATCCCCCCCATGTTCGCCCAGTCGAGAATCGCCGTGCAGAGTGCTCCGCTCTGCGATGCAAGCCCGATATTTCCCTGAAGCGCGCTGCTCGCGGCAAACGATGCGTTCAGATTGGAATACGTAGATACGAATCCGAGACTGTTTGGTCCGAGCATGCGCATGCCATATCTTCGCACGATCTCAACGCATCGCGTCTCCAGTTCGGCTTCCCCAGCCTCCTTGAAACCAGCCGATATGACAACCACGTTCGGCACACCTTTGGTACCGCACGCCTCAAGCACATCAGGAACAGCGATTGCGGGGACGACTATGACTGCAAGATCGACAGGCGGGGAACTGCCAATATCCGGGTAGCACGTAAGACCATTGATCTCATCCGCACCGGGATTTATCGGGTATATCTTTCCTGTGAATCCATTTATGATGTTGTCGAGTACGACTCGCCCCACTTTCCCCTCGGCCCGGGACGCCCCGATGATCGCCACCGAATCCGGGCTGAAAAACCTCTCGAACGCCATTCAATCATCCGATATATCGTAAATCATCCTCAGTTTTGTTCATTCCCGAATACTGCTGCATCTCCTGCAGCTTCGCAACAACCTTCTCCATCTCGGCAGCATGCTCCTCGAGTGCCTGTGTGTCTACATCGATCTTGAGCAGACTGGCAAGAACTTCGATTACCGCCTGCGCGCTCTTCGGGTCAACGAGATACCCTGAGGTGACCCCCATAAGACACGCTGCATCGATCCCCCGCGCCCGGCTCATCGGAAGCAGGATCCCGGAAGTGCCGAATATTCCGGTCCACGGCTCACCCTCCTCAAATTCGACCCCGTGTTCAGACAACTCGTCGATTAAGTCGGGGTTGTTGACGGTTCCGATCACGGCATCAGCCTCCTCCAGTTGACCGGTCGGGCACCCGCCGAGCGAGTAGATTCTGGACACATCGAACTGTTCCGCAATGTCCAGAAACACGTTACAGAGGATATAGTGCCCCTCGCTTGTGGTACTCTGATGATCCCCGACCAGGATCAGGAGATCGACCCCGTCGTCCTCCGCGCGGTGAGCGTATACCTCGTTTCTAACCATTCTGACCGTACAGTCTTCGTTTACCATCACCTGCGGCGGAAAATGTGTGGAATAGACATCGATGATCCTTTTCGCATCAAACATATCGATCAGATGCTCGGCAACCAGCTTCCCGACATGCCCGACCCCTGGAAGTCCCTCGAGCATGATCGGAGAACGGAGTTCAACATCGTCGAGGATGTGGATTGTGACATCGCTCGTGAACGTTGGCGTCTGATCCTTTTGAATCGTTGTTATGGTCTGATCTGCCATGGTTGCTCAATCCATCAATCCGATTCGATTCTTGGTGCGAGAACGTACTTGACTGTGCACTCGCCGAGAGCGAACTCGAACTGGATGACCACAGGGAGATCCCGTCCCAGGTGGATTGTGATCTCGCCCGCGCCGCCGACACCCTTGCTGATGTCAGAGAGATAATCCAGCGAATAGAGTGATTTGACGTCTGCAGGTGTTATTGCGATCAGATCCGAACCCGTGAGATCAAGCCGCACATGGTCGCTATCCCCAACCGCTTCCATTACGAATACCCCGTTCTGCACACCCACGCTCATGTGGTCGCTCACCATCTCGGCTGCTTTTATCATGCGCTTGAAGACGCTTTCCGAGATCGTGATCTCTGCCGGGAGATCGAGCGCGGGCACTACCGGCGCATTCCGAAGCGTCGAGGGGTCCAGAAGTGCCAGCGTGTATGAAAATCCCCCCATACTGATGTCGAGTTTGTGTGTGTTCGGGTCCAGCTTCAGTTCGATTTCGTCGTTTTTGCCAGCCATTCCGAGAATGTCCGTAAATCTACTCAGATCGATTCCGATCTCACCCTCGGTTCCTTCGAAGAGTACAAATGCATCCTTTGATAACTCGAGTGAGATCATCGCCGCGTTTGCCGGATCAACCGCACGAGCCGAAAGCCCTTCCGGCGCAATCTCGAATCGCGCCTCGTCAACAACCGATGACGCTGCTTTGATCGCATCCTGCAATATTTCCGCACTGATGATTGCTCTAAACATATTTCTTTTCCTCCGGTACTATAAACTGTATCGGGTCGCACATATCTGTATTCCTTTACGGGGCATATTATAAATACCTGATGAGAAAAGTATTAAGCATATCGACAAATACTTTATTTATCACACTCACGCAGAGGAACCACAATGACAGAGACAGATATTGAAGAAACACAAGAGGTAAAACATCTCGTACGTATTGCGAACGCCGATCTGGATGGACACCAATCGGTGCAGTACGCGCTCATAGGGTTAACGGGTGTCGGCATACGGACCGCGAGGATTCTTGCGGATTGCGCCGGGGTCGACCCAACGACGACCATCGGATTGCTGGATGACGCGAAAGTCGAAAAATTGAGGAAGGCGCTCGAGAATCTTGATGACGTGGTTCCGACATGGATGCTTAACCGGAGACGGGACTTTCTGACCGGCGAGGACAGGCATCTCGTAGGCGTGGACCTTGCACTGACCGTTACCGAGGACATCAACACCATGAAGAAGACCCGTAGTTATTGCGGCATCCGCCACGAACGAGGTCTCAGGGTTCGCGGACAGCGGACACGGTCGACAGGAAGATCGGGCGCAACAGTCGGCGTCAGCAGAAAACGAGTGAAGGGATAGTGATAACATGGGACACCCGCGTAAACACCACAAATCGTACAACACACCAAGACATCCATGGCAGGCAGAGAAGCTCGCGTCCGAGTCCGAACTGATCAAGACGTACGGACTGCGGAACAAACGAGAAGTCTGGATTGCTGAAAACGTCCTTCGCAAGCACAGGCGTACCGCGCGTAGACTGCTCGCCGAATCCGCGGCGAAAGGAGAACTTACCGGACACACAAAGAAGGAGTCCGACCAGATCGTTTCGAGGCTGCAGCGCATCGGCGTCCTGCAGAGCGACGCAGATCTGGACGCCATACTCGGTCTCGGGATTGAAGGTATCCTTGAACGGCGTCTCCAGACTCAAGTCTACAGGCAGGGGCTTGCGCACAGCATGCGGCAGGCGCGACAGTTCATCACGCACGGACATATCGCAATCTCCGGTCGCAAGACCGCTGTTCCGAGTTACACAGTCTCAAAGGATGAGGAGATGCGGATAGATTACTATGCGAATTCGCCTATTGTGCGTGAACTGCACCCGGAGCACCCGACGAGAGTCACTGAAGGCGCGAGCATACTTGACGAAGGTAAGGATAAGGAGGCATGACGATGGCAGATCAAAGGAGTCCGAAATGGGCGGTTGCCCACATCCACTCATCATTCAATAACACGTTGATCACGGTTACGGACATGACAGGCGCCGAAACCGTTGCAAAATCGTCTGGCGGTATGGTCACCAAGGTGGCGCGGGATGAGGGGTCCCCGTACATCTCGATGCAGATCGTCGGTCAGATAGTGGATCAATTGAGAGATAAGGGGTTTACAGGCGTACACATCAAGATCAGAGCTCCGGGTGGCAACAGGCAGCGAAGCCCGGGACCGGGCGCGCAGGCTGCTGTGCGTGCCTTCGCGAGAGCCGGCATCCGCATCGGACGAATCGAGGATGCAACACCACTACCACATGACGGCACGCTCGCGAAAGGCGGACGGCGGGGCAGACGAATTTAGTGCGATCGCAATTAGCAAGGGGCATGCTCGATGCCTTATGGCAGGAACCACAAGATTGCACAGATTTCTGTGTTAATCTTGTGTAATCTCGTGATTTTTTTGCCGCAGCTATAACACATACGGCGATCCTTAAAGGGGCTAAGGTGGAGTGCTCGTTTCGTGAATTGCCCTACACAATAAAATCCAGAATGTCTGTGGTTGGTTACTCTGAGCATGAGATATTCAGAATCTTGGAAATCAGGGTGCTGCGGTACGATGTGAAGCTGGAGCCCTGCCCATACAACAGGGAATACGTGCGGAATCGGGTGAGTTTCGGTGGGTCGGATGGCTGCGGCTGTTTTTGGGGTTTCAAAGTTGTGTTACAATCAGTCTCATGTAGCCATCACTCTGCAGACCCCATCGTTTCCGGCACCTCGATCACATAGATGTCATCGTTCCCATAATTCGGATGAAATCCAAAAACCATCTTCGAGCCATCGGGACTCCATTCGATCCCATTTATCACACCATACGGATACGGAATGCTCAGTAACCGCTCTTTGCCGCTCCCATCGATGTTCATCACCCAGATCTCGGATTTATCCTCGAAATCATGCTCCGTTTTGTACAGATACCCATTCGATGACCGCGAGACGTAAGCAGCCCTCTGCCCATCAGGATTCCACTCAAGATCCGCATCGGCACCGGGACTTTCTGTCAACCGCTCTTTGCCGCTGCCATCAGGGTTCATCATCCATATATCAAAGTTGTCCTGATTTTCTGATAGGTATGTAATCTTTGCCCCATCCGGACTCAATTCCGGCTCCGCATCGTATCCGGGATGGTCTGTTAGCTGTTTCTTATTTCCGCCA
>DAOVGE010000144.1 GCA_030672605.1 Methanosarcinales archaeon | reverse complement strand
CGCAGCAGGAGGCGCGCTCAAGGTAGATATCACGAGATACGAGCCGTACCCGGCAGAGATCGGGAAGTACGTGGACGTCTGGGTGAATGTCAAGAACACGGGCGGCGGCACAGCAGAAGACGTAACAATCGAACTCGTGCCGAAATACCCATTCACACTCGACTCAAGCGATAATGCTCGCCAGAACAAGGGAAGCATCGGAACAGGCGCCTCAGCAATGTATGAATACCGACTCTTCGTAGCCTCTGACGCAAAACCCGGAACTCACGAGATTGCAATAAGGCATCAGGGCGAGAAGGGCGCAACATGGTCTGAAAAGGACTTTGCAATCAAGGTGGGCAGAGACACTCTTGACAGCAGGGGCACACTCAAGCTCGAAGCGATAAAGACCGACCCGGAAGTGCTGATTCCCGGAGATACGGGAACTGTTACGCTCACACTCACAAACACCGCATCCCAGTACTCAGTAACGATCGACGGCAAGGATTATGACACCAATGCCCAGATAAATGAGGTAGAACTCGTTGGGTCGGATGGAATCGTTGTTACGACCGACTCCTACCGGAATATGGGCGTTCTCGGACCTGGTGACGCAATCGACCTCTCGTTCAACGTAATGGTTTCAGGTGACGCGGATTGTGGAACAGAGCACCTGCAACTTACACTCACAGGCAGTTCCCACACATACAATGCAAAATGGAATGTTCCAATCAAGGTCGAGACCGCAGGAATCAAGATCATTCCGTCCAAGCCGCTGAAACTGACCGGAGATGCGGGCAAGATCGAGTTTGATGTCGCAAATACGCACTCAAGCACGTTTACGTCGGTGAGCATCGAACCGCGGGCAGAGGACATCACGTTTACACCGGCTGAGTACTTTATCGGAACAATGGAGCCTGACGAACTCTTCACAATCGAGTTTGATTGCGAGGTTACAGGAAATTCATCAGATGGCACCGACCTCCATCTCTATGCCGAGTACCGAAACGGCAACAACCGGCACGAGGCGGTACTCAACAACCGGGTAATCGAGATCGAGCCTGTGGTTCCCGATGGCAATTCCGGTACGGTCATGATCGGCGCAGCACTGCTGGTGGTGGTCGTCGTTGGCGCAGGCATCTACTACAGAAAGAGACGAAAGAACTGAAATCCAGTCAATCAGGAGCTGATTCACAATGATAAACCCGGTACAATCGGTGCAAATTGCAATCGGCAGCATCACGAGCGCCAAAATGCGATCCGCATTAACCGCTCTTGGAATCATCATCGGCGTTGCAGCAGTCGTTGCCAACGTCGCGCTTGGTGCAAGCTTCAACCAGTACTTCGCAGACGAACTCGGCTCGATCGGCACGAACTTCATCATAATCGAAGGTAGGGAGGATAACCTCTTCTTTGATCATGAACTGGAACTTTTGAAGAATACGCCGGGCATCGATGGTGTATCTCCCACAACATGGAGTTCTGCCGAGGTCAAATACATGTCCGAGTCGAAGATCATCACAGTCCTTGGAGTTTCTGAGGATTATGACGAGGTTCGCAATATGAAGATCGCAGAGGGATCTTTTTTAACAGACAAAGATCGGTATACGGTAGTTCTTGGGTGCAATGTTGCAAACGAGAAGTTTGACCGGAAGATCGGTCTGCAGAACTCGATTGATCTTGCGTTCCGGCTGGATGACGGGACATCAGTCACAAGGAAGTTCAAGGTGAAGGGGATAACCGAGAAGGTCGACTTCTTCGGTGACCCGAGCGCAACTCCGAATAACTACATATTCATCCCGATCGATACAATGATGGGGATAACAGGCGAGAATGACTACAACGCATTCTTTGCATCAGCAGATAGTCTCGACACAGTGGAAGAAACCGCAGAAGAGATTGATACGCGGCTCGCCAGAAACTTCGGAGTCTCAAAGCGCGATAGGGACGATGAGGATGCAAAACCATACATGATACAGACGCAGATCGATTTTCTGGAGATGACCGGCGTTTGGGCTGACGCGATCGGCGCACTCCTGACAGCCGTTGCGCTGATCTCGCTTGTCGTTGGCTCGATCGGGATTGCGAACATCATGCTTGTAACTGTTAGCGAGCGGACAAGCGAGATCGGGCTGATGAAGTCGCTTGGATTCACGAGCATGGATGTTCTTTCGCTCTTTGTCGTGGAGTCGGCGGTAGTCGGACTCTTTGGCGGAATTCTTGGCTCGCTCCTTGGAGTTGTCGGAGCTTACTTCGCAACGGATCTGATCGGGCTTCCCAACGTCTTCCCAGTCTCGCTGATCGTGGTCGGATTCGGTGTCTCTGTCGGGGTCGGTCTGATCGCAGGGGCGTTTCCCGCATACAAGGCTGCGAAGATGAATCCGGTGGATGCGCTGCGGCATGAGTGAAGAAGAGGTTAATGGCTTGCCAAAAATAACCTGTTAAAATTCGTGTCATTTGCCCAAACGTGCACATTCGTGATAAAATCGAAAGAAGGGATCACGAATGGCACGAATAAACGAATCGCACGAATGTCAGGGATGTGAAGTGCCATCAGATAGCTTTGCTACTTTATTTTTCGGTGGGCACTAAGGGTATGAGAACACTCACAAAACTCGGGATGGGTCGTTTTATTTTTCCTGGTCGGTTGAAGAGCATGATGTCAATCCTGCAAATACAAATACGATTGGATTGGTGAAATCAGTGTAATCCGTGTTAATCTGTGGAGGATATGGCTTTTAGCCACAGATTAACACTGATTGCCACAGATTGAGGTTTTTATGCACATATTTCAGAACGACTGAAGATCGGGTTTTACCATATTTTTTGAAGTGAATACAAATCAAGTTACTTTCTTGTCTTCAGAATCAGGCTCTGTAGTAACCACTTGCCACCTAACCACACTCAGCCACTTGGATCGCGTAACCAGCCACTTCCACGGCGCTTCTGCCAAGAATTCGCACCATTGCCTCTTTCCCGACCCCGCCCTTATCCCAGATCACCTGTGGAACACAACCCGCTTCCTCAATTGCGTGCGTCGCACCCCAGTCCATGGTCTTGTGAAGTTTCGGCTCGTCCTTTCTATCAAATGATGCCACCGTATAACCGCAATCCTTGCACGCCGAGATTATATCCTCTGAGCACTTGACATTGAGAGCGCTTGCAATCGCGGGATCGAATCTCATGACGGCAAGGATGAGTCTTGCGATGTGGGATGATGCGCCGAACTCGACGCATCCGACCGCTTTTGCCCGGGTTTTGTGCCTCACGATCCTTGACCCAACCGCTGCAATGTCCTCAACTGATCGTGCACCAGAGGTCGCAGTTCCGATGTTGCATCCGACCTCAGGAATCAGCGATGCGAATGACTCGCAGTCCTCAACCATCCTCACAGCATCGCTCACATCAGCGATCGCCCGGTATCGTGCGGCATTCCTGAGAGTCGCTGCGATCTGGTTGACTGGAGCAACTCCAGCGCCAACCCGGGATGAGTTTGCAATCGCCTCTGTGACAAAGTCCTTTGCAGCGGCGCACGCATCCGGTATGGGGAATCCTTTTGCAAGAAACGCCGCAATCGCTGCCGAATATGTGCATCCGGCGCCGTGCGTCCCGCCTTCGATCAGATCTCCGGTCATCCGGATCTGATCACTACCACTACCACTATTAGTATCAGTATCGGCATCACTATCAGCATCCTGCGCCACAGATAGCACGTCGGTCCCATTTAGATGCCCGCCGGTCACAACCGCAGCCTTGCATCCGAGATCGGTGATCGCTGCGGCAGCGCGCTCCGCATCCTCGATATTTTCGATCGTAATGCCTGTTATCGCCTCAGCCTCAAAGACGTTTGGCGTGACAACAGTTGCAATCGGGATTAATTCCAGCACGAGCGCACCCAGCGCGTCGCCTGTCAGAAGCGCACCCCCTGCTTCCGCACTCATCACGGGATCGAGCACGAAAGGAATCCCTTTGATCTCTCTTGCAACTGCGTGCACAATCTTTTCTGAGGACAACATCCCGATTTTCGCATAAACGATCTCTATGTCGCTCAATATCGCACGGATCTGATCGATTACCACGCCATCCGGAAGATCGTGCACAGCCTGAACTCCGAGTGTGTTCTGTGCAGTGATTGCGGTGATTGCGGCAGTGCCGTGCATTCCTAGCGCGGCAAACGTCTTTAGATCAGCCTGGACGCCTGCGCCACCGCCTGAATCAGAGCCTGCTATCGTGAGAACGCACTGCATCTCACTCCGCCTGCGAAAGAGCCATTGCCGCAACGATTGAGTCGATTCCGTCCAGCCACTCAGCTACAAGTCCGTCCGGAACGTCAAAGGTGATCTCTGGCATTTTTTTGCCAGACAGAACCCGTGCGCCGACTGTGCTGATAGTATCCAGCGCATTCTCGGGATCCTCGTCCTCCATGCTGATTGCGTCTTTAATCAGCTTCGTAATCGGCGTCTTCGTGTTATAGCTCCCCCTGGCATAGCATTCGCATGAGACGAGCGCGCCTAAGAGCGACGACTGTAATGACTGCAACATCATGTCCACGTCCTCGCTGACCGGGTCCGCATTGGCAAGCACTATGTCGCTGATGCTTGAAATGGCATTAAGCGCATCATCTGTGGCTATCTTCTTCTTACGGTACTCAAAAACGACCTTCAGACACGACATGATGACGTCATCCATCATATTGACAAATACCGCGGTACTATCTTCGCGTTCGTCATCTATCCTGAAGTCACTCTCTTTTACATCCTGAATCCAATTATTCCATCGTTCTTTCGTGTAATATTGAATTTCTTTCTTTTTCTCTGCCTTTTTCATGATAACCATCCTGTCCTCTATATCGTCAGACTATGGTTGCATTGTTGAATTTCCTATAATCTAATGTCGGAAATAGTAATTAAAGGTGTCCTGAGTGGTGACACCAATACACACCATAACCGATAAATACAACAGTCTGGATATTATAATGTGCATGGGTGATTAAAATGGTAGGTGAAGATATGGAACATTTCAAAGAAAAAGAGGAAAGCGCACCTCGCACCGATCGCATATATCAGAATATGCGATGGCAGGCGCTTGCAGAGAACAAGGCAGTCGTATTGAGCAAACTGGATGAGATCATGACGGTGATTTCGATATCCCGTGCCGGTGGGCTTCCGGTATCCGAACTGACCTCAGATCTAATCGTTGCGCTGACAGAAACGGATGATGCCGAAATTCTGGAGGTAGCGAACACTGTGAGCCGGAATTTTCTGGAAAAACTAAGAGATGGGATCGCTGAGTTCCCGACAGGAGAGATTCCGGTATTGTTCGCATCGCTACAGCTTTTTGCTGTGGAGCCCGGACAGTACGGGTTTGAGACAACAGATAACCCGGATTCCGAGATTAACAGAATCACAGGACGGGAGATTGGTGACTCTGCGCGGGATCTTTACGGAGTCGCACAGAGACAACTGGCTTCTGCGCGAACCTTGCGCGCTTTTGCCGCATCCGCGCTCTTCGCGCTCTTTGATCGGGCTGAGTTCTCAGAGATACGCGATTACATGCTGGATGAGGTGTATCCCATGATCACCGCTCTCAATTGCGATGCACGGTACCGACCGTTCAGAACATCGCTTGTCGCAAACATCGCGGACAAGCTCTACAGGTTTGCGAACCGGACCAGTGATTTGGAGTTGAAGGAGCTTTTGCACGCGATCTTTGAGAAAAAATATATAAAATTTGGAACATCGGGGTTCAGAGCCTTCGTGAACAAGGATTTCACACAGAAGCGATCGGATTGTGTGACAGAAGCGATGTGCAACGATCTTGAGATATCGCAGAAAAAAGGCGGGAGACCTGTTGTGATCACGTATGACACGAGGATCGGCGCAAGAGACTTCGCTCTTGAGAGCGCAAGGGTGTTTCTCTCGCGTGGATTTTCCGTGCGCTTCGCAGCCGAGCCATCGCCCACCGGTGCGCTTGTCTACTGGCTCAGGGAGGTTGAGCGCGGGGAGGCTGCGGGCGGCGAGAACATGACGCCGAGCCACAATCCGCTCTCGACTCAGGGGCAGCGCTGGAGCATGGAGAACGGCGATGTCGCGCCGACATCGGTCACAGACCGGATAGAGAGAGAGGCGAACATCATCTGCATGAGGGCGCCCGAAATTGGAAAATATGACCTGCTGCAGGCTCAATCAGAAGGCAGGTTTGAGTATATCAATATGCGGGATGGGTACACCACGTGGGTCGCGGTTTTTCTGAGATCGCAGGAGCTGGACGGGCTTCTGAGGGAATTTTATTCACAGCCGGACCATCACTTCATCCACAACGCCATGAACGGCGTTGCAAGGGGTTATATCGCAGATATCTTCGAGAAACTCGAAATCCCACCTGAATCGATCTTTCAGATGGATTCGGAAGAGGACGAGCTTCTCGGGCTGAGATTTTATGCGAATCCTGAGAAACAGTGGCTTCTCCCGACCATGGACCGGTTGAACCGGATAGGCGCGCTCTTTGAGTGCGCAAACGACACCGATGGCGACCGATGCGGCGGAATTCTTGATTCCGGCGGATTCACCAACCTGAACAAGCTCCTTGCCATGCTCTGTGATTTCACAATCAAGAGGCTCGGTTGGAAGAACCACATCGTGATACGCACAGGGACCACGTCAACAGCACTGGATGATGTGGTGAGTGCACTCAAATGTGGGCACGGCAACGAGACCGACGTAGACATCGACATACCGACGCCGGAATGGGATCAGATCAACTCGCTTGTCAGGCACCCGTTCTACAACCTCATACGAGTCTCGGACGAAACCGAGTACGCGCTCAGCCTGCAGCGGTTCCCGTGCATCGTAACTGAGGTCGGGTTCAAATACATCTCCGCAGCGATTGCGAAGTACGATCTGCCAGCCGCAGTCGCGGGTGAGGAGAGCGGAGGTTTCACGATCAAGCGGTTCCCTGACAAGGACGGAATCATCGGGATCTGCATGATCGCCTCCATGATAGCATGGCACGAGAAGCCGCCGGGTGAGATATGGAGAAAGCATACGGAATTGTATGGAAAAAAATTCGATGAACGGCTCGATATCTGGGCTCCGAATATCCCGAAGGAGAATATCATTAATTCGTGGCTCGATTGCCCACCCGAGAGCATTGCAGGGCAGAAGGTTCTCTGGGCTGGCGGCACATACCACGACAAGGTCGAGTTTGTGCTGGAGGGTCCAGGTCCAGGTCCAGGTCCGGACACGATCTCCCGCCTTCTTGTGCGGGCGTCCGGAACCGAGGAGATCAACAGGATATACATCGAGAGCGGCGATGAGACGACGCTGCGTGCAATTATGCAGGTAACGCTCGATCGGCTGAACGATCTCATAATCGAGGACATCGGAAATGCCAGGAGCTACCACGGTCTCGCTGATCGGATCGCATCGACCGGTATGACGTTCATGACGGAATCGGATAGAAATCGTTACTTTGCCGCGGTGCGAAAGAAGATGGATGTGCTTGCTGCGCGGGAGCACGAAAGCCCGATTGTGATCTATCGCAGGGTGCTGCGCCTGCTGACGCTCGAGATGGATCGGGACGTGAATGTGCGGCATGCCGCGTGGGGTGTTGACATCGGCGCAGAGTACTATCGCAGGATATTTGGCGCTGGCTGAGACTGTCTGATAGTTCGGTTAGT
>DAOVGE010000078.1 GCA_030672605.1 Methanosarcinales archaeon | reverse complement strand
GATTATCTATTGAGGACGGGGTGACAAAAAAAGGAACAAAAATGACAAGGTTTTGGGATGTGGAACTCACCCGAATATGGGGAGTTTTCATCACCCCAGGCTACTGCTATCGACCACAGAAAACGGCAGAACCAGGCATTTTCGTACTTACTCAATGTTGGCTCTCTGGAATCTTTTCGTGACAGTGAACCCGAGCTATATCAGATTAACCATCTATTCAGCCGCTCAATATCGGTTTTGCAGAGTTCTTCCGGTCGGTTGAAAATATAATGAACCGCCGATAAACGCGGATCGGACGCAGATTTGTTAATCAGGCATCTGCGTAAATCTCGCGTGCATCTGCGGTTAATAGAATTGAAAGAAGCCATAGTAATCAGAAATTAATAAAATCACTAACATCAAGGGACATTCCTCATTTACTTGATTTATCATGAAGATCGATTCCACGGGAATTACCAAAGAGCCCCCATGTTGTGCGGAGATCCACACGTCAAACCACGAGATTACACAAGATTAATACAGAAATCGTGTGGAAATTGTCTGGTTCTGATGCTTTCTGTGGTCGCCAACGGTAGCTCCCTCGCGTATGTGAAAAACGCGGGCGTATCTCTCTCAACTTTGCGTCTCTCTCACCTTTGCGACCTTGCGTTAGATCAGTGGAACGCAAGGGCGCGATGACGCAAGGGCGCAAAGATTGGAAACCACAGAATCCATCAGAATCAGGAAATTTCAACTTTCTTCATGTGTATAACTGTCCGCTATCAAGCACTGTCCGCTATCAAGCTTTTTATATGGGGGGTCTACCTGCCAAAAATGCTACTTTATTTTTCTGCAAGCCCTGACATAAATGACCTCGGTTAGGAAATACAATCCGGTGGCTTTCACCGCTTGCATGATCAATTTGACCACAACAAAATCTTGTGGAGATGGCTGCGCCGCTGCTTCGCAGACTGTGTAATCTTGTGGTTCATACCGCATGGTATTGGGCATATCCCCATCTACGAAACAAAGCCGTCGGCAGCGGTATGTGATGAAGGTCTCCCCCGTATCGCAGCAATATTTATATGTTAGACCGCCATAGCACGTTATACATGGGAAATATTCGACCGTCGTATATCAAAAAGATCGCATTCGAGCTGATTGCAAAGCGCGGGTACGCATTCGGGACCGATTTCGAGATCAACAAGGTGCATGTCTCCGAACACACCGACATCACCAGCAAGACCGTACGAAACCGGGTCGCTGGCTATATCACGCGCAGAAACGTGATTGCGAAACGTGCACAGATATTATAGGTGGTACTTATGGACTTCAGAGGCGCTATGCCTGCGTTGATAACTCCGTTCACGCCGGATAACAGGATCGATGAAGCCGGTTTTCGGGAGAACATCGGATATGTGATCGAAAACGGAGTCTCCGGACTCGTTCCGTGCGGCACCACAGGCGAATCAGCCACGATGGCGATCGATGAGCACAAGCAACTGATCAACATCGCAGTTGACGCCTCCACAGTCCCGGTAATTGCCGGAACCGGATCGAACAACACCGAAGAGGCGATCGAACTCACAAGGCATGCGGCAGATGCTGGCGTTGACGCGGCACTGTTGATCACACCATACTACAACAAGCCGAATAGAAATGGGATCATCGCGCACTTCGACGCGATCACCAGTGCCGTTGACCTGCCGGTGATACTGTACAACATCAAGTCCAGAACAGGAATCAACCTTGATTCTGAGCTGCTGGCGGAGCTTGCAGAGAATCCGTCGATTATCGGCGTCAAAGAGGCGAGCGGCGATCTGGAGCAGGTTTCACGCATCATCGAACTGACTCAGGACTCGGAGTTCATAGTGATATCGGGCGATGATTCTCTGACGCTGCCGATCATGTCGCTCGGAGGTGTTGGCGCAATCTCGGTCATCGCAAACATCGTTCCTGAAGAGACCGCGCTCCTCACAGACGCGATACTAAAGAAGGACTATGACACTGCGAGACGCCTCCATTATCAGCTTGCGCCGCTTGTGCGAGCGATGTTTATCGAGACAAATCCAATCCCTGTGAAGACCGCTGCAAACATGATCGGTATTGCAGCCGGACATCTGAGACTTCCGCTCGCACCAATGGGCGCGCAGAATGAGCAGAAACTGAAAAACGCGCTGATAGCTGCCGGATTGCTCAGCTGATCACTCATTAACAATCACTCCACAACACGTCTGAACTTTTCTTCCTCGCCAAGCGGAATCGTTGCATCGACGCCGACCTTTGTGGTCGTCCCATCCGGTGCGCAGATCGGATCGAGTGAACTCCCGCGCACATTCGTGACTACCAGCATATCTCTGTTGGCAAGTACTCTTGTTGCAATCGCGAACTCAACATCGTTTGGATCGTAGATGTTGATGTCAGGATCGACCACCACCACGTTCTTGAGGCTTGGATGCGCTGCAAACGCAGCGAGTATTGCGTTCTTCGGATCACCTTCTGTCCGCTTTTTGATCTGCACCACGGAATTGAGGTAGCAGCACCCGCCGTCTGTCAGAACGACATTTCTCACGTCCGCAACTCCGCCGACTGCGCTGAATATCCTTGGTTCATACGGAACCCCCATCAGAAGTTTATGTTCCCTGCCGGACGGTATGATTGCGTGGTATATTGGATCCTCGCGGTGGGAAATCTTTGTAATCAAAATCACTGGCTCGTTTCGCACCTTGTCGTATGTTCCGGTGATGTCAACGAACGGACCTTCCGGCGCAGTCTCGTCCCCGATGTATCCCTCGAGCACGATCTCGCAGTGCGGCACTCTTATTCCGTTTTCGCACTCGAAGACCTCGAGCGGCTCTCCGAGCAGCGCGGACGCATACTCTAGCTCCAGTCCCTCAGGAACGCGTGTAGAGACCGCGAAGATAACTCTCGGATCGAGTCCGATTGCAATCGCAACAGGGAGCGTCTCTCCTCGCTCCAGCGCCTTTTTGTGCATGAGGTATGTGTGCCGCGGGGCAACGAGTCTTGCTGCGAGCCGATCCTTGCTCACAACCATCATCCGGTGGATGGATGCATTCGTTACTCCGTCCATCTCGGTTATCACAACGCCCGCGGTTATGTAAGGTGCAGGATCTTCCTTGAAATATGTGAGAATCGGCAATTTTGAAAGATCTGGCTTCTCTGTGATTTCTTTTGTGGGGGAGTCGTTCACGAGTTTCACATCCCCTGTAACCCCGGTGGATGCGAGATACTTCACCAGACCCTCCCTTGTGGTCTGTAGCGCTGTGCAGAGAGCGTCTCTGGATGATAGAACGTTCACAGCGACGCGATGACCGTCGATGTTATGGAAGAGAACCGGTCTGTTCTGCCCGGCGATCCTTGCAGCATCACATCTTCGGGATACCGGTTTCTGTACTTCGGTTAACTGGTTATCGGTTATTAGCTGGTCGATGAAGCTTCTGAATGACATCTATTACCCTCATCCAGTATCGATCTGTGATGTGATAATCTTTTCTGTGCTATGGGGCTGGATAAAAAAGATAGGGTGGGCGTATGTGGTT
>DAOVGE010000210.1 GCA_030672605.1 Methanosarcinales archaeon | reverse complement strand
CTGCCCCTGCGGAGAGATCGACATTACGGTCTCCTGAAGCGCCTCCCGCGTCGGGTCGTTTCCGAGATACTGCAGCCCGGATATCACGTAAGCCTTCCCGCCGAAGGCGGCAACGCCCACACGATCATCTCTGAACTCATCATCGTCGAGTATGTCGATTATCAGTGCCTTTTCATAATCGAGAAACGAGACGCCGTTTCCTGAAACAATGTCCGAGAGCATGCTTGCTGAAATATCCATAACGATCACCACATCGTTTCTTCCGTAGTACTCGCTCGGATACGACTTGACAGGGAGCATCCGCTCGAAATCAGAGTCCAGGTACCCGCCCCGATCATACGATTTATCCCCGCCGAGAACGATCAGCCCTCCACCCATACTCACGAAATCCCGCAGCTTCTCAACAACATCAGGCGTCAGCGACTCGATGTAGCGGTTGTCGAGGATTACTGCCTTTGTCTTCGAGAATTCCCCCGGGTGCGTGCTTACGCTTGTATTGTAGAGACTGGAGACGATATCTCTGAGATTGGACTCTTCGCCTGTTACCAGCAGGACGTCCGGCTTTGGAACGACATACACGGACTTATGAAAGATATTATTTTCTGAAAAATGATCGCCTCCGACGGGGGCAATTCTTGCGGTGACTGCGTGGCTGCCCAATGTCTCAAATGTGTGCGGAATCTTCAGAACCTTGAGCCGCTCGTTCTGGTTGATTGTGCTCTGGTACACTGTCGCATCATCCACCTTGACGGTAAGCTCGCACTTGGCAGTTGTTCCTGACTGGCGCACCACGATTCCGAAGGTGTTTCTGTTGCCGATTATGACATTCTTGCTCCCGACAATCTCAACACTCATATCGTTATGATCCGGCGCCTGCTCGATTGCGTAGACTGTGGTGTTGGTCTTTGCGACAACTGATATCGCATCCGCAAGCTCTCGACCGTAGTTGCTGTTTCCGTCGCTGACAAGAACTATGTGATCGCCTCCTCTGGCATACTGCAGGATCTTGTCTCCGATGGGCGATTGATCGCCTGTAAACGACCTGAACTGCGCTGTTGGGTTGCGAGCGTGAATCATTTCGTAGACCGCATCCGCACTGGACGCGTTAAACAGCCGCATGCTTACGGACTGGTCATCGATTACGGTGATGCTCGGTTCGGTGTCGGTTATCGTGTGAGTCGAGAGGTTGTAGGGTGCTGCGAGTGCAACGACAATTAAGGCAGCGACAACGATTCTGCTCAGAACAAGCAGTTTTTTCTTGCTTTTTTTGAGATAATACCCCCCGACGATCAGGACCGGAATGATCAGGTAGAGATAATCAGGATTATCAAACAAAAATCCGGTCATTTTGGTCAGGTCTGTTATATCCGGAATCATAGTTCACCCCTATGGCGGATATACCATAATTCTGTCAGGATCAGTGCGAGTGCAATCATCAGGAGAATCCAGTCAAACTCCTTCTTGACGATTGTCTTGATCATCTGCTCCTCGATCTCCGGCTCATCGGTCGCAACAGCCACGCCTCCGGAGTCCGCGAGATTTGACTCCTTCGGATTGTACAGGTTTGCGGCAATCGATCGGTCAGGAAGCTTGTACACGCCTGCCTGATCAAGTAAGAGCTCCCTTGTCTTGATCGTCTCTCCGTTGGGCGCAACCACCCGCATCTTTGAGTCGAAACGCAGAATCGACCCGGTCTGCATGTTGCAGTCCGCAATTGCGCATGCTTCGCAGAGATAATCGATCAGGTTCATCCAGAAGATCGGGTATTCAGGTAACGTATGGAAGTCGCTCCAGGCAGAGTCGCCCATCACGTCACAAATTCCAAAATAAACGACTTTCCCCCCCCCGATTCTCCAGTACGAGATTACTGGCGTGTCATCCTCTGCTGCAACCCAGGTGACTGCGCCCTGCTTTGCATCCCCTTTCAGATGATTCCCGATCGCAATCTCCGAGAGATCGATATCACGAATCACCCGGCTCTCCAGCGTCTCTTCGAGCGTGGTCTCGTTTGCCATGGCTAAAAAGGTTATGGGTAACAGACGTCTGGTATTAAGGGAAAGCAAGCCTTCCTGCGCCATCACGACAACGCCCCCGCCGGACGCAGCGTAGTCAGCGAGATTGTCGCACAATTGTTGCCGCAGGCTCCCGTTGCATAGCCCGACCACAACGCAATCGTAGTCGTGCACACCGATGCTCTGCACTGCATCCGGTCTCTTGATTGTGAGATCAACAGGCGGCAGGAGCTTCAAAACAGTAGCCGAGGGTGTGGTCTCGTGATCGGATATGTAGAGCACGCTCTGGTTCTGCTGGAACGGAACCACAACGAAGGCATGATTGTCCACCATCATATCATCATCAGGATGTACCACAATCTCAGTTGTGCCTGCGCCGATATCGTTCAATGCGAAGTACTCGCTGCCATGAGCCTCGATTCTCAGATTGTGCGTGGACTTCTCGCCGTTGTACAGGACATCGATTGTAGAATCAACACCAGTCGCCATGAAATTCTTGACGATGCAGGTATATCCACAACCGTCCGAAGTCCACCCGCCGGTTATTGCGACCTTATTTTCCCCGCCTGAGACGCTTTTGAACGATACGGCAATCCCGTCCGCTTCTGCAAGTTTCTTTGCAACCTGCGGGTCGTCCCCGTCCCAGTTCGTGAAATCAGAGATCACGATGATCCTGCCCTCGCCAGCAGGGAGCAGAGTGCTGCCAAGAACGATCGCTTTGTACAGGTCGGTAGTTGTTGCGGTCTTTCGCCGAGATAATCGATCGAACAGATTTTTTGCGGCGTCCGCATCCTCGCCACGCAGTGCGATTACGGGAATGTTCTCTGCGAGGATTACGCTGTTTCGCGCGGTGAGATATCCCTCCGCGAGACCGATCGCATCACCGAACCTACCATCCGCCTGCATGCTCGCCGAGGAGTCCAGAATAATTATTGTATGTCCGCCGCTGATTCTTTTGCTCTCGTTCGTGAAAGGCGAAGCGATTGCAAGAATCAGAGCCAGCAGAACCAGCAGCTGAATTAAAAAAAGCGGATCTTTGATTATTTTGCTCAATGTCTGCGCATATTTCTTTTTCTGCTGCGTTAGCTGCGCAAAAAACATGACTGATGGGATCGTGATCTCGAGTGCCTTTGGTCTGAGCAGATATACGATTATCAAGGGAATAACAGTTAAGAAAAACGCCCATATAGCCATGTTGGAATTTGCAAACAACATTCGATTACCGCCTCAATTATAGATTGGTTGCAACGTATTTACGGTTATCGTATGTGTTTAGCTGATGTGAAAAAACATGTGATTTCACGAGATTGTGTAATGGTCAGTCGGATGTGCAACAACACGGAAAACGTTGAGACATGGGTTGACAATACTCTTCGCGTCTCTGCGACTTTGCGACTTTGCGTTAAACTGAGAATGAGAACGCAAAGACGCGAGGGCGCAAAGACGCGAAG
>DAOVGE010000073.1 GCA_030672605.1 Methanosarcinales archaeon | reverse complement strand
ACCATCTCATCTACGACCGCTTCCATAGCACTTGCATCACCACCAGAGACATAATCAGGAGAGGGAAGATACCATACCTGCATGCAATCAGAAGGAGGATATCCGGTGAGTGAAACAAAAGGAAGAACAATACACCACACGCACAGCCCGGCAACCATAAACAATGCCAATATTGCAGCTATTTTACTCATTTTGCTTTTAAACATTTGTTATCCCTCAATTTGTAAAAAAATAAAAAATGGGTGATTAAGGTCTCACCCATGTTGCCATTGCTGCCCACCAGTTACCAAACGCTATCGTGTGGGTATGTTCGTCCCATGTGTCGTGTATGAATACATAGTCTTCGTCATAATCACTGTACCCGAGAGCAGTAACACTGTGCCCTCCGTACGGTTGGGACTGTCCACTGCCTGTGCCACCATGTGACATGCTAATCACAAACGGTTTGCTTGCATCAACCTCGGCTTTTACTTCACTCCATGTCATCCAATAGTCATTGCTTGCGTCGAAGTTGCTGTATCTGTGGTTTCCACAGACTTCTTCTATACCATCGTCAATGTCCCACGGCCAAGTTGCTCCATTCCCTGGCCACTCAGTTCCCATCGCAACCGCCAACTCCTCTATCAACGTCGTCTCACCTGGAAAGTTTGGATAGCCATGACTATCCCAATATCCCAGAACCATCCCAGACGCGGTTGGAGAGCATCCACAATGCCAGTCATATGCAGGCACGCCGCTGATCCATCCCAATCCACGTGACGACGCTGGACCTTCCGGAGAAGTTGTTTTCATCTTCTCTTCGAGAGCGTCCCAATGTGCATTCGCCTCCTGCCTTTTCATCTGCTGCTCTTCCAGCAGGTCCTTCTCATCTATCGGCATGTCCACTCGAGATTCACCGAGATCGACGATTACTGGCACTGTCAGATCCACCAGTACATGATCTGCGACCTTGCCCATATCATCGATCAGAGGGTATTCCGCATAGTAGAACGTTGCGCCAAGATAGAGCGGTTTTGCGTCTCCGGCGGTCAATCCTCTCTCATCGGCACGTTCCTGTGCCAGCGTCTCAGAACGTGTTGTGAGTTCTGTTATTGCGTCAGGCGTTTTACCTGTCGAAAACTCAAGAATTGGGTAGTTATCCCTCGTTGCTGAAACAAGGATGTAGCCTGCGTACTGTCCGTTCTCGATTACGTCGAAGGCATAAGCCGACTTTTCACAATCGAGATCGTGGTAAACCGTGGATTGCTCCACAGTTGCTTCCTGCCATTCCGAGTAGTTATCTATGAACGTCGGAATGTATCGCACATAGAACGATGCGACTGTTTCGGCATCGTCTATGCTGACATTGGTAGCTGCCGATGCTGGCGCAGATACCGCTGCTATGAGCAGCACTGCTATCATGGCTGCTATTCCGAATCCTTTCTGTTTCGTTCTTCCTTTCATGTTGTTTTCCTCCTTGTAGGTTGTGTTCTATCTTTCCCCGGAGGCACGACCAAAACATTAAGTAAGCATAAGGCGTAACTTGACCATGCCTTCGGGCAGTCGTTGGGGTTCGTTTTGCTCTTGCGAAAACATTCGATCCCCGTAGTTCTTTGACACATGCTGTGTCATGACGCGATATGTTCTAAGCATAGTTTATAAATCCAATCGTTATCGTTCGGTCAAAACCGAACAACCTTGATTTCAGGTTGGGGGTGAAAACACTTCAAGACAGACTCTCTTCGGATCACGACTTTAAATCTCCAACAATCCCGGATCCAGTAGGATAACGGTCTGCTATCAGGGCTTTCAGGAACGGTGTCCGGAGCTTCAAGGCTTCAGACCCCGTACGACTCCTCGAGCCCGTGCTTCACCTTCGACATCTCACGTTCGATGGTGCTGAGCATGTTTCTATCGATCCTGTGCCCGCAGCCGCTCTATACAGATCAACGATTTCGTATAGTCCTCCGGAAGAAGCCGCCACGTCGGTTTCTCGACATACTAATCGATCCCGCGTGCGTAAGCAAGCACCTCATCCCTCACCTGCTCCCCTATCCACCCGATATCCACGTAATAGTCGAGTGCGTCCACGAGGTTGTTTCTTCCAACATGTCCCATCAGAAACTCGACATAGTTCAAGAGCACGACCGCAGTCATTGGGCTCTTATCCGGATGCTCCGGACGTGCAAAACCCTCCATGACCTCGCCTGGAACACCGCTTCCACCTTCGACGACATTGATCGGGATCAGGTCACCAGAAGGGGTCGGACCCTCCACCGGAATCGCTCATGGATGCGGGCAAGCAGAGGATCGGTGCACTCGTCGGACCGAAGATTGCGAAGAACGTGATTGCGGAAGTGGGGGGGACAGGAGTAGAGTGAGCGGGCAGGAGCAGAGTGTGTGTGACCGGATGATGCCACGGAAGAAGTATTTATCTGCGATGAACCACATACAAGAGCAGGAGGTTGCAACCACATTGAAACGATATACGCGATATGAACGCGCCAGAATCGTTGGCGCACGTGCGCTCCAGATCTCGCTGGGCGCACCTGTACTGATCAGACCGGACGAAGGAGACCCAATCGACATAGCGATGCGGGAACTGGAGAGTGATGCAATTCCAATCACAGTGCGGCGAGACACGTACACGTGATATGTATGATATGAAGAACGAAACCGGAGTCACCGCGTCTGAGATGCGCAGAATCGACGTCAATTGTAGTGATGTCGGGTTAATCCCCCTACAACTGATGGAGAACGCTGGCGCATCTGTTGCACGTGAGGTTCGCGCACGGTTCGCACAGCTCACGCAGGGACAGAGCAAAATTGCAATCATTGCGGGCACAGGCAACAACGGCGGCGACGGGTTTGTTGCGGCACGACATCTTCTAAATTATAATCCCAGAGTACTCCTGCTCGGGCGTGCCCGCAATATCGCAACCGACGAGGCGCGTCGGAACTGGCAGATACTGGAGAGTCTCGGCGCAGATCTTCGCGAGATTAGGGACTCATCCGAACTATCGGAACTGCAAGACCTCCGCGCTGATGTTGTGATCGATGCGATGCTCGGAACAGGTGTGCATGGAAGCGTTCGTGAGCCGGTATCAAGCGCAATTGACCTGATCAATGCGTCCGGTGCGTTCGTCGTCTCTGTAGATGTTCCATCCGGATCTGGTCCGGACCATTTTGAGAAGTCTGTGCATGCAGACCTCACGATAACATTTCATCGGACAAAGGAAGGACTCTCCAAAAATCCCGAGGTCACAGGCGAGATTGTGGTCGCTGATATCGGGATTCCCGAGAGGGCTGAACGGATCATCGGCACCGGAGACCTGCCGCCTGAACGATTCCCAAAGTCGCACAAAGGCGACAACGGGCGGGTGCTCGTAATCGGGGGCGGCGCGTTCACTGGTGCGCCTGCGCTTGCCGCACTCGCAGCACTGCGAGCAGGCACCGACTGGGTGACGGTTGCAGCACCGCGGAGTTCTGCTGCCGTGATCGCGGGTTTCTCGCCGGACTTGATCGTTAACGCATTATCCAGGGATTATCTGGTGCGCGATGATCTGGATGCGATAGGTGCGCTGATTCAGAGGCACGACGTCGTTGTGATCGGGATGGGGCTCGGACGCAAGAGTGAGACCCTGCAGACGGCATCAGAGATAGTCGAGTCGAACCCCAGCGCACGGTTCGTAATCGATGCCGATGCGCTGCATGCGATTACGAGTCCGCCCCTAAATCGGGAGGTTGCGCCGATCATAACTCCGCATGCCCGCGAATTTCAACTGCTGGGCGGAGCGGTGGTAGCGGACTTTGACGAGCAATGCGAACTTGTGAGGGACTTTTCCGCAAGAAACAGTGTTGTTACAGTTCTCAAGGGACATATCGACATCATATCGGACGGAAAGGAGATCCGGACGAATCACACAGGAAATGCAGGGATGACTGTCGGCGGCACAGGCGATGTGCTCGCGGGCGTAGTCGGAGCGATCTTTGCGAGAAACGGTGCGGCTGCCGCTGCTTCGGCAGGTGCGTTTATAGCAGGGAGTGCGGGCGATCTCGCGTCCTCGGAGTTCGGATGCGGGCTGCTTGCAACCGATGTCGTCAGGTACATTCCCGAGGCGATGCGCAGGAGATAAAGACGCCTGAATTCTGGTTTTTTGGAGATTCTTCAATTCGCCGGACTGCACAATGATTACGCCAGAGACATTGATCCGATACCGAACAAGTTGCCTTCAGGAAGTGCCGAAAAACTAGAGACTTGGTACGTAGAAGTCTCAAAAACAGTGGCGGCAGCCGCAGTTCTGAAAACCGCTTTTTCATTGGCAGTATAGGCACTGCGAAAGCATGTCATGCGTGTTTCTAAGTTCTTCTGGTTAGATGGGATCAAAAAGAATTGCGAGCAAATTTTTATGCAATTAGATTCACGTTATTTGCCCAAACGTGTTATTCGTGGATTTAACACGAATGATATGAATTTACGAATCTCACGAATGCTGAAGTTGTGAGTAGGCACCGCAATTTTTCGCGTTCCAGAAAATAATGGAAAGTCTCTGAACTTGTCAGGGATGGTTCGATAGTGCTTACGCAATATTGTATGGACATCCACGTATTAAACCACAAGTTATTGAGCATGCACTGTTAGATCAATGAATCACGAAGCTCCGTCTGTGAGGGCGGGGAGGAAGTCACATGAAGATCACAACAGTCTATGATAACGAGATATATCCTGAGGCATCTGCAACAGGACTTATGAGTGAATGGGGGTTCTCCTGCTTAATAGAGGTATCCGGTGAGCGGATACTCTTTGACACCGGCGGGGACGGATCGATTTTGCTGCACAACATGGAACGACTGGGAATTGACCCCGAAGACCCTACAATGATTGTGCTATCGCACGAACACTGGGACCACACAGGGGGCTTGTCCGACCTTCTCACGACGAACCGCGATTCTGAGATCCATCTGCTGGCGTCATTCTCGGAGTCGTTTAAGAACAAGATCAAAAATCCAGTGACAGAGGTACACGGACCAGCAGAGATATGCGATCGGGTGTATACCACAGGAGAACTCGGCACATCCATAAAGGAGCAATCGCTGGTGCTTAAAACTGCGAACGGTGTGATCGTACTCACAGGATGTGCACACCCTGGAATCGGGGAGATCATGGACGCAGCATCCGGATTTGGGAATATATACGGAATCATAGGGGGATTTCATGGATTTAGCGAGTATCACCTGCTGAATGGCGTGGAGTTCCTCTCTCCGTGCCACTGCACCCAGCATCTAAGCGAGATCGTCTCGCAATTCCCGGATACATACCATAAGAACGGCGTTGGTAGGGTGTTTACCTTTGAGTAGTATGAGTCACCTGTTCGGTCCGGTACCATCCCGCAGGCTCGGGAGATCACTTGGTCTGGATATCACGCCGTACAAGACCTGTACATTCGATTGCATCTACTGCCAGCTCGGACGAACCACAAACAAGACTGTGCAGAGGCGGGAGTATATTGCGAAAGATTTGATCCTGGATGAGTTACGGGATTTCTTATCAGAGGGGAATGGGGACGTAGATTATATCACTTTTGCCGGATCAGGGGAGCCAACGCTCCATTCGGGTATTGGTGAGATGATCGATACGATCAAGACGATGACCGATATCCCTGTTGCGGTGATAACCAACGGATCACTCTTATTTCGAGAAGATGTGAGGGGCGACCTCTCAAACGCTGATATCGTGCTGCCATCGCTGGATGCTGCCACCACCCCCATATTTCGTGCTGTGGATCAACCGCATGAGAGTCTTTCAGTGGATCAGATCATCGAAGGGCTCAGGATATTTCGGGAGACGTTTGAAGGTGAGTTCTGGCTTGAGATCATGTTTGTTAGGGGTGTAAACGACAGAACTGATGAAATAACGGCTCTGTCGGACGCAATCGCCATAATCGATCCTGACCGGGTTCAGTTAAATACTGTTGTGCGACCACCACGTGCGGATGTTGGACCTGTGGACGAGGATGAGATGATTCGGATACGAGGGGCGTTTGGCGGCAATTTTGATGTCGAGATCATCGCGGAGAAGCGAATCGAGGTCCGTGCGGATATCCTGCCGCTTTTAGAACGGAGACCGCTTACGTTGGATCAGATCGCTGGCTTGCTTGGGATGCACCGGAATGAGGCGGCGAAGTATTTGCGGGAACTTATAGAGCAGGGCGTGGTCATTGAGACGGTGCACGGGGACAAACGGTATTTTGAGGCGAATCCGAACCCATCCACTGAACCATAATTCACGCTGCACATCAAATATCAATTCTTTCACAGTAGTCTTCGATCGCTCGCTCCATGACCTGCAGATCGTCTGCCCTGATAGTACCGGCAAAGCGGAGAAGTTGACTGCCTGAACTTCCTGCCTGAACCGTCTTTACAAGCGTTCTGGTAAAATCTAGCACGCGGCATTGCCGGTCATAAGGCAAAACTTCGAGTTGCTTAATGATCTCTACTTTGACATCCATCAGATTCATCTCCTCAAACAATGTGTGTCGAATGGCGCATAACCTTTTCGGGGCAGCATGTAGCTGTGCATGGGGCACCTCTCGACAGCAGATATCTGATGCATTCTGCTATGGGGTGTATGAATGAGATGTGGTTGGTCACGTGTGTTTCCGGATACTACCGATAAATTTCCGCTACAAAATCCCCGCAAAAAAGCCCGTCATCGCGCTCGCCACGACGACACCACCTTTGCGCCCTCAACAACCACAAAGACCATCGCAGAGACCGCGAGCACAATTGCCCAGTCATGCGGATGCAGCGGGACCGTGTCGAAGACTGACTGCAGAGATGGGATGTACAGGATGCACAACTGCAACATGGCGCACATGAGAACCGCACCGACCAGGTAACGGTTCGAGAAGACCCCGATTGTGCTCAGCGGATACCGTTCCGACCGGCAGTTGAACGCGTTGAATAGCTGGAAGAAGACGAAGGTTGTGAATGCAAGCGTGCATGCGTATTTTTCATCGTATCCGTGCGAGAGCGCATACCAGAATACAAGGATAGTTCCAAGAAACATCAGTAGTCCTGCCCCTGATATGAATTTCAACACATCCCCTGTTATGATCGACTCGTCCGGGTCTCTTGGCGGGCGGTTCATGGTCTGGTGGTACGGTTCCATTGAGAGCGAGAGCGCGGGCGGACCGTCCATCAGCAGGTTTACGAAGAGTATCTGTAGTGGTGCGAGTGGCAGCGATTGGAAGAGGAGCAGTCCTGTGAAGATAGTCAGTATTGCGCCGATGTTGGTGGATAACTGGAATCTGATGAATTTTTTGATGTTGTCGTAGATGCCTCTGCCTTCTTCGACTGCGTGCGTGATCGAGACGAAGTTATCGTCTGTTAAGACCATGTCTGCTGCTTCTTTTGCCACGTCGGTTCCTGTGACCCCCATCGCAACGCCGATGTCTGCCATCTTGAGCGCTGGTGCGTCGTTCACGCCGTCACCGGTCATCGCCACGATCTTGCCTCGGTCCTGCAGTGCTTTTATGATCTGCACCTTATGCGCTGGCGAGGTTCTCGCATAGACCAGTGCATCCCAGCCCGCCACCCCCTCCGTTCTATCTCCCCCTCCATCTCCTGTTCCATCACCCACACCATCCCCGGTTCCAGCGTCCAGATCAGATCCTGTTAATATCTGTTTCGAGTGTTCTGAGTCGAGAATTCCCAGGTCAAGCGCAATCGCCCTTGCAGTATCCCTGTGGTCACCGGTGATCATGACTGTCGTGATTCCAGCTTTTCTGCAGGTTGCAATCGCCTCCTTAACACCGGGACGTGGCGGATCGATCATCCCCACCATGCCCGCGAATACCAGATCACGTTCGTGCTCTTCTGTCTGTTCAGTCAGGTCCTCGAGCGGTCTGTATGCGAGTGCGAGCACACGAAGCGCATGCGCAGTCATCTCCTGATGTGCGTTTCTGATCGCATCCATGTCATTCGCGGTCATCCGTACAATTCCCCCTGCCCTGTGGATATGTCCGCACATCTTGAGAACCGAATCGGGCGCACCTTTGACACATGCCACGTACGCAGAGCCGAACGTCTGGTGCGAATCCTCGTGCACCGTTGTCATCTGCTTGCGATCAGAGTCAAACGGAACCTCAGAAACCCGCGGATACTGGCTTGCAAGATTCTGCCGGTCTATATCCGCCTTTGCTGCCGCAACAACCAGTGCGCCCTCTGTCGGATCGCCCAGAATCTTCCAGCCACCGTCTTTGTCTTTGTCTCCATCTCCGTCTCCGCGTTGTACCAGGGATGAATCGTTGCACAATGCTCCAATCTCAAGCGTTAACCGTACGGATTCGTCGTTTATCTCTTTTTCCGATTCAAAGTCTCCGGATGGTGCATACCCCTCGCCTGTGACCCCAATTATTGTATCGTCCGTGTAGATCCTCCGCACGGTCATCTCGTTCTGTGTAAGCGTGCCGGTCTTATCGGTACAGATCATGGTTGCGCAGCCCAGCGTCTCGACTGCCTGAAGCTTCCTCATGATCGCATTCTTTTTGACCATGCGCTGCACACCGAGCGCAAGCGTGATCGTGACAACAGCGGGCAGCCCTTCCGGAACTGCGGCAACAGCGAGACTGACCGATGCAAGAAACATCGTGTTCGCCGCAATTCCACTCATAACTCCTGTTGCGAAGACTATGACGCATATTGCGAGCGCAGCGACCCCGAGATATTTCGCAAGCTCGCCCAGCCGTTTCTGGAGAGGGGTCTCTCGCTCCTCTGTCTGCACCATCGCAGCAATCTTGCCGAATGCGGTCCTCATCCCGGTCTCGGTTACCACGCACATCCCGCGTCCGTACGTTACGATGGTTCCTGCCTGCACAAGATCTCCTGCGGTGCGGTTCACAGGAACCGACTCTCCTGTGAGTGCGGACTCGTCCATCCGCAGTTCCCCTGATGCTACGGTGGCGTCCGCCTGCACACGGTCCCCTGCTGCGAGCAGTATCAGATCGCCGGGCACAAGTTCTGCTGCATCCAACATCCTTTCGGAACCGCCCCGTATCACGCGTGCCTGTGGCGAAATCATGGATTTTAGCGCTTCAAGAGCGCGCTGAGCACGGTATTCCTGGATAAAACCAAGTATCGCGTTGAAGAGAACGAATCCCGTGATCACGATGCCGTCGAGGGGTTCGCCAATCAGAAACGATATGGCTGCCGCAATAACCAGTAAAAGAAGCATGAAATCCAGGAACTGGCTTGCAAGAATCTTAAGAGGCGTTGCTCTTTCGAGTTGTTCCAGCTCGTTTCTCCCGTGTTCGGCAAGCTTGCGGACTGCTTCCTCATCAGTTAATCCCAATCCGCCTGACCCGGGCTCCTCCTGGATTGCGTCGGTGTCAGTGTTGGTGCCAGTGTCGGTCTCCGGGTCGGGTTCGGTGGAATGGTTCATGAGTGTCATGGATGCAACGGGTAATGGTATACTATAGTGGGAACTCACAATAAGTAAGTTATACTTCGCACCGCCACAAACTGAGCTTTTTTGCAAATGTGTCCGTGGTGTGTTGACGCCACGCGAAAGACGTGAAGATATAGATAACACCCTCCGCGTCTTTGCGACATTGCGTTGAATTTGAGAAAAAAAAAGCAAAGACGCAAAGACGCGAGGGCGCAAAGATTAAATAAACCTCTTGATTGGTAACCCTGTTGTATGTGCTCTGATCTTGTGTATTCATGGTCAAATTGGCAATTACAAAAATCGCAGTTTATGCCGGTGCCGGGTATATCAGCAGAAGGTGCCACGCTCCTGTAATGTGTTGGTGCAAGATATTCAACAAGAATGTCA
>DAOVGE010000074.1 GCA_030672605.1 Methanosarcinales archaeon | reverse complement strand
AATCGTATTCACAACCGACAGTACATCGCTAAGCGGCGAGATGCTCTTCTACGAAACCGGCGGACAGGGTTACCTGATGCACATCTTCTCGCCATCGGTCGAAGACCTCGGGACCGCGGCTCTTGATAAGGAGATCATCTTTGTGATCGATAAGTCAGGCTCCATGAGTGGCAACAAGATCGCGCAGGTGCAGAGGGTCTTTGCAGGTATCATCGCAGACCTCCCGCCTGATGACTACTTCAATGTGATCTTCTTTGATCGGCAGGGCGTGATATTCAGTGACACGCTCATGGAAGCAAACACACAAACAAAGGCGGAGGCAGCGAACTTTGTGAATGCGCTCGGTGCGGACGGCGGCACAAACATCAACGAGGCACTACTGATTGCACTTGGCATGTTTGAGCCAGATTCGGGAAGGGTCCCGATCATTGTCTTTTTAACCGATGGAGAGCCCACCGAGGGCGTAACATCGCCTTATGTGATCAGGGATAATGTGAGAGTCGCAAATGTGGCAGAAGTGTCCATATTCGCCATTGCGTTCGGGATTGAGGATGAGGCGAACTACGACTTCTTAAGGGCACTCTCTCTTGAAAACTGCGGGGTGGCAGAACAGTTCGAACCTGGAAAGAACGCTGAGACCGAGATGAACACATTTTACGAGACGATATCAACACCGGTGATAACTGACATGGACTTCTCCTACTCCGGTTCATCCGATATCGTGAACACCGGATACAACACGCTCTTTGCAGGCTCTGACGCCATCATACTCGCCAGATATCCGGCAGGTACAGGAAACATCGGCTCAAGCATCGACGCGGTCACACGCACAGGCAGCCGCAGCTTCGACAAGACATTCCCCGTCGTTCCCAGACCCGATAACAGTTTTGTTCCGAAACTCTGGGCGCACACGAAGATACGGGAACTGATGGACAGGATGGTCGTCGAAGGCGAGACCAATGCGCTTGTGTCCGCGATTACTGACCTTTCACTGAAGTTCGGGTTCGTAACTCCCTACACCTCGCTGTTTGTGGAGGTGCCAGTGATCGATAAGATCAGCGAAGCAACCACTAAAGCATACGAAGGAGCGTGGGCGGACGAGGTTGCAGAGGAGTCAGCGATGCCCGTACCGACACCTGAAGCAACTTCAGCTCCCAGGGAGAGTGAGGAAACAGACGAAGCAACCGGATCGGCTCAAGAAGTTGCCACATCAGCAGAAGAGACTGCGACAGAGAAGAAGGCCCCTGGATTCGGCGCACTCTTCGCGACCACTGGACTCGCAGCTGTCGCATATCTGGTACGACGGCGATGACTGCTCATCATCCGGCTGAGCCGCGCGAAGCCTGCACCCATCGATTGATCGGGACAGGCGGCTCTTGCATAGCCCGTTCACACCATCGTTTCGTGTCCGGGCTCACAAACCCCTTACCCATCAGTTTCGTGAAACGTACGTGTTTAGATAATCACAAGATTGCACAGATTTCCACAAGATTCCTGTGTTAATCTCGTGGTTTTTTCACATCAGCTAAACACATACGTTTAAATAAACCACGGAATCCATCAGAATTAGAAACATTTATGTGACGGAGATCAAAATCGATTGTGGTGATTAACTATGGTAAAAATGCCGCCAGATGTACAGGAAGCCATAAGCAAGCAAAGTCCAGTTCCGGTCGCAACTGCCGATTCCGCAGGCAAGCCAAACGTGGTCTTTGTTGGGTTTTTGAGAATCGTGGATGACGAGACGATCCAGATCGCAGACAATTTCTTTGACAAGACTGCAGCAAACCTGGGTGAGAACCCGCAGGTCTCAATCGTTGTGTATGACGGCGAGAAGAAGAAGTCGTTCCAGATAAAGGGCAGCGTTGAGATTATGACTGAGGGTTCGGTGTATGATGACGTTGCGACGTGGGTGCATGCCAAGAGCAAAGCGCTGCCAGCGAAAGCCGCTGTTGTCATGCATGTTGAAGAAGTATACAACGCAATGTATGGACCGGACGCAGGAAAACGCATAATATGATGGTGATCTGTTGAGTGAAAAAGTACTGAGAATTGAGGATCTGCTGAGCGAGGACGAGGAGGCTATAGAAGAACCCGCAGAAGGTCTATATGACCTCGTAATCCCTCCCGGCGTTCCGATGACTCTGGTGCTAGAGTTGGCATCGGAGTTTGATCTCGAACCGCATTCCAAGACCATTGATTCGTCGGTCGAGGATGGCGCGCTGTTCGGCATGAAACTGGTCGTGCTTCGAGGAGACCGTGAAACCGTGGAACGTGCGAACAAATACCTCTTCGAAGTATTCGACGATAGAATCGAGTGTTTCGAGTGATTGATCGTAATTTCCACGACCCGGAGCAGTTTCTGTTCAGTTACACGTAGGTAATATGGTGGTATGTATATGAATGTGAGAATATTGGCATCATTGTTGATACTGCTGCTGTCTGCAGGAGTGTCTGCGACAGTGTATGAGAGTTATGATTGTTCGATTCACCCGGACGGCTCATTCAGCCCAGATGGGACCAAAATCGTTTTTTCTGCTTTCGATTCCGGAGGGCGGGACAAATTATTCATCGCGAACGCAGACGGAACTGGCGCAACCGCGGTGATGCCGGATGTACCAAAGAAGGAGTTCACTCCTGACTGGAGCTACGACGGGAAGCAGATATTCTTCATATCCTTCAACAAGCAGGGAAACGGAAAGATCTATGTGGTGAACGCTGACGGAACCGGCAAGAATGAACTGATGCCGGACGATCCACGGAAGCAGTGGTACCCCGATGTGAGCCCGGACGGGATGAAGATCGCTTATGTTTCGCGGCAGCCCAGCTGCAAGGAGAAGCTGTACATCGCAAACATCGATGGAACCAGTGCGAGAGAACTGATGCCGGATAGCGACGAAAAGCAATTTTCTCCTGATTTCAGTCCGGATGGGACGAAGATTGCCTACCATTCCTTCAATCCCGCAGATACACTTGACAAGGTCTACATCGTAAACGTCGATGGGACTGGCGCGAGAGAACTGATGCCGGAAAGCAAGGAGAAGCAGTTCTCGCCCAATTTCAGCCCTGATGGGACGATGATTGCTTATGTCTCGTTCGATGAGGATGATCTTGACCGGGTCTACATCGTGAATACGGACGGCACAGGCAAGCGAAGGCTCACAACAGAAACCAGTGGCAGGGAGTACGATCCACACTGGAACCCTGACGGTACAACGATTGTGTACAACGGAAACGTTGTGGTTTCGGCACCGGCACTATCAACTGTGGCATCGGGTGCAACGGACGCAGTGCCAGATGAAGGCGAAGAAGATGAGCATGCCGCCGAGACCTCCACCTCCACACCCGGATTTGGAGCGATCGGGCTTTGCATGATACTGCTTCTGCATCTGATTATGCGGCAGCGATCACTTTGATTTTGATCTGCGCTCCTCCTCACATGGGTGCTCCCCAGTCTCGCAGAACTCCTCGAAATGTTCTAGCCACTGGGGGTGCCCGGGCGAGGTCTGCACGAAGTTAACCAGATTTTTGATCTGTTTTACGGTTATCGAGTGCAGTTCGTGCTCCATCGTGCATGCATCCTTATCTGCAATATTTTCGGGCACAGTTATAATCTCCAGGAAGGCTTTCAAGGTATCGTGTCGATCCTTTACGACCAGTGCTATCCCCCGCCCTTTCTCAGTCAGTGTCACGCCGTCATATTTTTTATATGTGACACAACCCTTTTTATCAAGCTTTTTCACCATCTCAATCACGCTTGGTGGCGTGACATATAGAGTCTCTGCTATATGCTTTATTTTTGCATACCCATTAGTCTCTGTGATATTGAGGATCGCTTCGAGATAGTCTTCGGCTTTTCGAGACAACATGATTAGTATTAGGGTAACCTACAATTTCAATTTTTCTATGGAATGGTTTTGGTCAGATTCTGCGAGATGAATCGCTCGCCCTCCAATGTCAATGCATACACCCCATAGCAACTGTGACCGTCCGAACACGACACCGAACCTCCGCATCCGGAGCAGGAGCCTTGCATCCCAACGACCTCGAGATATCCGGTATCCACCAGAGATTCAACGATCGCCATGAGAGTGGATCTCTTTAGACCCAGCTCTCTGGCGAGCGCGTCGGTGGTGGTCTGCTTGCTGATCCCTGTCAGAATCGCCTTCAGCATGGCGTATCAGTCCTCATCAGTCCCTGTGGTAGATGTAGTAGATTACTACAAGCGAGAACGGTAGCAGTAAGATCGCGGGCGCGTATGGCGACGCGTACGTCGCAAGGAATCCATCGAGTGTGTTGAACCACGGTCCGTCCTCGCCGCCGGGTATCGACTCTGTTATCATCGCGAAGATGTCGGAGCCTGCCATTATCCAGATCAAGATGCTTCCCATGGCGACCTTTGCAAACTGGTGAATATCACCGATGTTTCTTGCACCCGATAGGTAGAATAGTCCTGCGAAGAGCACGATAAATCCACCCCAGCCGCCTCTGAAGAGGTCATTTGGTATCTCGAGGATCCCATAGCTAAACTCGCTTCCGGCTGCGGCCACGAGTATGTCAGCGAGCCCGAATGCCGTTGTCACGATCCCGAGTATGGCGAAGTAGATCACAGCAGTCGATGACGATTTCGATTGTAGTTGCGATTGCGATTGTTCAGCCATTTTCAAGCCACCCCCAGAAGGATCCCAATCAGGTGTATCATCCCCCCGTAGGCAAATACCACGATTGTAAGAACCCCTATAGCTGCAATCAGCTCTTTCCATCCTTCTTTCAACATCATCGCAAATGTCGCAACGCACGGGAAGTAGATCGAGACAAGAACGACCGCTGTTATCAGTTGGTACTCGGTCATCTCGATTACCGAGAGTTGTGCAACCGCAAGGTCTTTTCTGAGGAATGCCGCAACAAGCGGACCCGCAGTCTCCTTTGGCACACCGAACCAGCCAACAAAGATCGGAGCAAGGAGATCGCCAATGAACTGAATGACTCCGAGGAGGTAGAGGAGACTCACGATTGCGCAGCCGAGCATAACGAACGGAAGTGCGACTTTGAAGAAGCCAGCGATTCTTCCCCATACCTTCTTGCTGACATTATTCAGCAAAGGCTTCCGGTACGGCGGAACATCGATCAGAAACTCAGGTGCCTTACCAGGAACGATCTTGTTCAAGATATAGCCGAAGATGAAGTATCCGATTATGAGATAGAGCAGAATCCAGCCCAGCAGGTTCGGAACCACCTCTTCCATGATCCCGATCTGCGCGCCACACGGAATGAATATGGCAAGTAGCGTCATCATGATGAACCGCTGTTTCTTCGTCTCAAGAATTCTTGTCGCGGTAACGCCTGGCACATTGCATCCGAGCGAGAGAATCGTCGGAACGATCGCATACCCGTGCAGACCGACCCTGTGCAGCACCGTGTCGAGAAGAACGGCAAGTCTCGGCATGTACCCGACATCCTCGAGAAGCGCAAGCATCAGGTAAAAGATGAATATCGCGGGAAGAACAACGCCGATTGCAACAAAAAGCCCCGACGTGAGCGCGCCGAACGCCTCGAAGCAGTTGTCAGAGAGTACGAACTCACCGCTCTCAAATCCGCCGGCGTCGACCATGATCGCATAGAGCCAGCTTCCCTGTCCCGGAAAAGCCTCCTGAATCCATGGCAGCCAGTAGCCGTCGAAGAGTTTGACAAAGAATCCATCGGTCATGAGCGTCCCTGCAAACGAACCGAAGACACTCCAGAAGCAGTACATAATCGCTATCGCAACAGGTATCCCTGTTAACGGCTTTACCGTGAGCTCTCCGACCGCATCTTTCAGCGTGTGCTCGTATTTCCCGAACGTCACGGTCTCCTTCGATATCCTGTCGATTAACGTCCACCGCTCTCCGAGACTGAGTGTCATGTCAAGCCTCCCGCGTTTGTGACGATATCATCCACTTCAACAGGCTTTGTGTCTTTAAGCCTCGATACCAGCTCCTTGATCCCCTCGCCGCTGATTGCGGTCGTCGGAACCACCGGTACGCCCAGGATTCGCTCGAGATTCCTGGCATCGATTCTGATGTTCTTATCCCATGCAACGTCCCACATATTAAGCGCGATCACAACGGGGTAGCCTTCCTCGATTATCTCAAGCGCGAGATAGAGCCCGCGTTCGATCTTGGAGGCATCGATCACAGTTATCACCTTTGCGTCCTTTGTTTCGTGGAGCATTGCGACAGCAACGTCCTCTGCCTTATCTTTCGGATCAAGAGAGAACGTTCCAGGCACATCCACGAGCTCAACGTCCTCGCCTTCGATCTTCATCCATCCTTTTGTGTAATCAACCGTAGTTCCGGGATAATTCGATTCTGTGACGTTTGCCCCTGTCAGGCGGTTGAAGAAGACGCTTTTACCGACGTTAGGGTGTCCCATCAGAAGTACCTTCACTTAGTCCACCTCCACAGTGATTCTCTCTGCCAGTTCCAGTCCGAGCGAGGTCTCAGCTTCGTCGACGATGACATCAACGGGACCTTTTATCGGCTGCTTTGTAATCATCCTGAGTCTCTTGTCGACACGGATTCCCATGCCAGCCACCCGTTTCCGCAGATCTCCGTCGATATCAGTTACGGTTCCGGTTTCATCGTAATTCATATCAGATAACTTCTTTTTCATTCTATCACACCATGACAACCCGGATCTTCTGCGCCATCCCTCTGCCTATCGAGACGACGTTTCTATCGACTTCGATTGTGATGGGACCGGTATTGGATATCACACGCACGAGGCTGCCTTCAGATATTCCTCTCAGGTTTAGTTTCTGTCTGATGCCGTGACCGCCACCGATCTCCATAATTCTGGCAGGGGTGCCTGGTGCTGCCTGTGCAAGATTTGTGGTATGTATGTCCATCTTCGTTCACCGTCTAGGTTGTCCTATAAACGTACTAACAAATATTGCTAGGTATGCAAATATCCTGCCCTAGAAAAATTAGGTTTTTATGGAAAAACCTACATCGGCTCCGTCACCGGCGGTCGCAATTATAAATGGCTCTCTGTATCCGCTTCAAATTAAGCAGTAACCGAGGCACTATCTAAAAATCGGTGATTTATGATAATTATCGTAGAGGCGGACTTCATAAATTTACGCAGATGTTGCCTTAAATCCACGTAATCAGTGTTGATCTGTGGCTGATATGACTTTTAGCCACAGATTAACACGGATGAACGCAGATTGATGTTTTTCATGCATTTTCAGAAAGACTGAAGATTGGGTTTTACCATGCTTTTTGAAGTGGATATGGCTCTCTAATATCTCGCGTGAAGGTGTTCAAACAACCAGTCATATCAGTTATTTACCAAAACCCGCTCTACTCTGGTTTCGAGGAGTTTATCGAGAATTTGGTCTATTTGGTAATGGTCAGTCGGATGTGCAACAACACGGAAAACGTTGAGACATGGGTTGACAATACTCTTCGCGTCTCTGCGACTTTGCGTTAAACTGAGAATGAGAACGCAAAGACGCGAGGGCGCAAAGACGCGAAGAACAAAAATCCTCCTGTTGTTGATCATGTATGAGCATCGCTCGCTCTTGTGTTCATGGTCAGATTGACCATTACAGA